>NZ_BAEU01000159.1:0-113224 GCF_000246875.1 Halomonas sp. KM-1 | reverse complement strand
CCGCCGTCCCGATATCGCTGCCGCCGAGCGGCGCCTGCACGCCGCCACCGCCAGCATCGGCGTGGCCACGGCCGATCTTTACCCGCGCTTCACTCTGAGCGGTCTGCTCGGCACCCAGGCCGCCAGCACAGGCGATCTGTTCGGCCGCGACAGCCAGACCCGACTGGTGGCGCTGGGGGTGGACTGGTCGTTCCTCGATAGCGGCCGGGTGCGGGCGCGCATGGCCGCCGCCGATGCCGACGCCGAGGCCAACCTGGCGCGCTACGAGCAGACCGTGCTGCTGGCGCTGGAGGAAGCCGAGACGGCACTCGCTCGCTACGCCCAGTCGCTGCGCGAGCGCGAGCACCTGGCTGCCGCCGCCGAGGCCAGCGCCGAGGCGGCCCGTCAGGCGCGGGTGCGCTTCGAGGTCGGCGTGATCGACTTCCTCGAAGTGATCGACAGCGAGCGTTCACGACTCGAGGCCGAGGACGGCCTGGCCCAGAGCAACGTGCGTGCCGCCACCGCCCTGGTGGGGCTCTACCGCGCCCTGGCCGGCGGCTGGGAAGAGCGCATGGACGCGCCGCGCCAAGCGAATGTCGAACCGGCGCTGACCTCCACCTAAGAGGGCGAGCCCCTGGCTTGCCCGCCTGACGAGCCGGCATGGCGCCATGCGCCGTGCCGGCTCCCTCTGTTCCACGTGTTGCGTTTCACGTTCTAGGTACCACGTTCCGCGGTACGGCCCCGGTAAGCACTCGCTGACCCGACATAGCCGGTAGCACGATGTCTTCCCCCATTTTCTGCTATGCTGCTCGCCTTCCTTTAGACGAAGCCCGGCATTGGCAGGGGCCTTCGCCATTCATTCTCGCAGGTCCATTTCCGTGTCCGACTCTCCCAACGACGGGGCCTTTGCCTCGCTGCCGCTGGCGCCACCGCTGCTGGCCAATCTCGATTCGCTCGGCTACCACGCCATGACGCCGATCCAGGCCGCAAGCCTACCGCCGGTGCTGGCCGGTCGCGACGTGATCGCCCAGGCCAGGACCGGCTCGGGCAAGACCGCAGCATTCGGCCTGGGGCTGCTGTCGCGCCTCGATGTCTCGCGCTTTCAGGTTCAGGCGCTGGTGCTCTGTCCGACTCGCGAGCTGGCCGACCAGGTGGCCGGCGAGATCCGGCGGCTAGCGCGCACGCTGCCTAACGTCAAGGTGCTGACCCTGTGCGGCGGCGCTCCCTTCGGCCCGCAGCTGGCCTCGCTGGCCCATGGCGCTCATGTGGTGGTGGGCACGCCCGGTCGTATAGAAGAGCACCTGCGCAAGGGCTCGCTCGATCTCGCTGCGCTCGACGTGCTGGTGCTGGACGAGGCCGATCGCATGCTCGACATGGGCTTTCAGCCCAGCCTGGAGGCGATCGTCGGCGCGACGCCGGCCAGCCGCCAGACCCTGCTGTTCAGCGCTACCTTCAGCGATGAGGTGAGGGGCATCGCCCAGGGGCTGATGCGCGAGCCGGCCGAGGTGGCGGTGGCCGAGAGCCATGATGAGAGCACCATTCGCCAGCGCGTCTACCGGGTGGCCGACGAGGCAGAGCGCTTCGCTGCCCTGCGCGGGCTGCTGCTGCAGCACCGGCCGCGCTCCAGCGTGGTGTTCTGCAACACCCGGCGCGAGGCCCAGGAACTCGCCGATGCCCTCTGTGAGGCGGGCTTCAGCGCCCTGGCGCTGCATGGTGACCTGGAGCAGCGCGATCGCGACCGCATCCTGGTACTGTTCGCCAATCACAGCGTCTCCATCCTGGTGGCCACCGACGTGGCAGCCCGGGGGCTGGATATCGCCGCGCTGGATGCGGTATTCAATTACCAGATCGCCCGCGACCTGGAAGTCCACGTGCATCGCGTCGGGCGTACCGGTCGCGCCGGCGGCTCCGGCATCGCCTGCACCCTGGTCAGCGAGAGCGAGGCCTATCGCCTCGAGCGGCTCAACGAGTTTCTCGGCGAAGCGCTGGAGGAAGCGCCACTGCCGCCGCGCAGCGTGCTGGCGCGGGAGCCCTTCCTGCCGGAGATGGCCACGCTGCAGCTCGATGGCGGCAAGAAGCAGAAGGTGCGCCCCGGCGATATTCTCGGCGCCTTGACCGGCGAGGGTGGCATCGAGGGGGCCCAAGTAGGCAAGATCAAGGTGCTGGAGCGCAGCGCATACGTGGCGGTGCGGCGCGAGGTCGCCAAGGCGGCGCTGGCCCAGCTCGGCACAGGCAAGCTCAAGGGACGCTCGTTTCGCGCCCGGCGTGTCAGCCGCTGATTGCCGCTTTGAACAGTAGGAGGATAGGTGAAGGTACCTAAACGATTGCAGCCGCTGATCGACGACGGCTTGATCGACGCAGTCGAGAGTCAGCTGATGAGCGGCAAGGAAGCCCAGGTCTTCGTGGTGATTTCCCACGGCGAGCGCCGCTGCGCCAAGGTCTTCAAGGAGGCCAAGCAGCGCAGCTTCAAGCAGGCGGTGCAGTACCAGGAGGGGCGTCGCGAACGCAACAGTCGTCGCTCGCGGGCCATGGCCAAGAAGACCCGCTATGGCCAGAAGGAGCAGGAGCAGGCCTGGCTCAACGCCGAGGTGGATGCCCTCTACCGGCTGGCGGCGGCCGATGTGCGGGTGCCGCAGCCCTATGGCTTCATCGACGGCGTGCTGCTGATGGAGATGATCAGCGATGCCGAGGGCCTGACCGCCCCGCGCCTGGACGACGTGACCCTGAGCCCCGAGCAAGCCCGGGAGTACTACGCCAAGATCCTGCGCGACGTGGTCAAGATGCTGTGCGCCGGTCTGGTGCACGGCGACCTTTCCGAATTCAACGTGCTACTGGCCACCGACGGGCCGGTGATCATCGACCTGCCCCAGGCGGTGGACGCCGCCGGTAACAACAGCGCCGAGTGGATGTTCGAGCGCGACGTCGACAACATGCGCCGCTACTTCGGCCGCTTTGCCCCGGAGCTGCTGGCCACCGACTACGCCAAGGAGATCTGGGCGCTCTATGAGGCCGGCGAGCTGCACCCGGAGAGCCAGCTGACCGGCTGCTTCGAGCATGACACCGGCACAGTGGACGTCGGCGAGCTGATGAGCGTGATCGACGACGTGCGCGAGGAGGAGGCGTACCGCCAGGGGATGCGCAACCGCGGCGACGAGCCCGGCGTGGAGGAGGCCGCCGAGGAGTGGCAGGAATCCCAGCGGGAGCGCTGAGCCTGGGAGCTGTACCGTCGAGATTCGGCAGGCTGCGGTTAATCCCACGCTATAGTGGCGATAGCAGGATTTGACTAGGCTGGAGGAATACCGACGGATAAGGTGCCGGCACGAACTGGCAGGGACCCCTTGATGCGCGATGACTTACAACAACCGGATTACGAGCAGGCACGTCTCTATGCGCTGCGCCAGCTCAACCTGCTGGATACGCCACCCAGCGAGAGCTTCGACCGCATCACGCGGCTGGCCAGCAAGTTCTTCGGCATGCCCATCGCGGCAGTCTCGCTGACCGATGCCGATCGCCAGTGGTTCAAGTCGCGAGTGGGGGTCGAACACTGGGAAATTCCGCGTTTCAAGGCCTGCTGCGGTGAGGTGGCCGACGAATCCAAAGTGCTGGTCGTTCCCGATCTTCTCGAGTCCTCGACCTACCGGGATAGCATGCTGGCCGACTCCGGCATCCGATTTTATGCCGGTGCGCCGTTGCAAACCCAGGAGGGCTACACCCTGGGCGCGATGTGCGTGCTGGACACCCAGCCCCGCGAGCTTACCGCAGAGGAAGTGGCACTGCTCCAGGATATGGCCGCCATGGTCATGGCCCAGATCGAGCTGCAGCACGCTTTCGGCCGAATCGATCCGCTCACCGGGCTGCCCAATCGCAGCCAGCTCGCCGAAGATCTCGACGACATGGCGCGCGATACACCCGGTCAGCGTCACTGTGCGCTGTTTACCGAGGTGCTCGATATCAGCCAGGTGAGTACCTTGAATCGGGTCATGGGGCCGAGCTATGTGGACGAGCTGTCCCGCCTGGCTGCACGAGGCTTGCAGGAGGTGCTGAGCGAGAAGTGCAGACTCTATAGCGTCGGGCCGTGTCAGTTCGTCCATCTGGTGGAAGACTGCAGCAATGAAGAGTTGCTCGAAGGAGCGCTGCGCCTGCGCGAGGCGCTACTCTCCCTGGAGCTGATCAACGAAGCGCCGATCCTGGTGCGCCCGGTGGTGGGCGCCGCCCCGCTGTGTCTGGGCGAGGATATGGCCGCTGACGTGCTGCGCACCGCACACAGCGCGTGCCAGGATGCGCGCCTTACCGAAGTGGGAGCAGGGATCTATTCTCAGGCGCTTGATTCCAGCCATCGGCGCCGCTTCATGCTCCACTCCGATTTCCGGGCCGCACTCAACGCCACCGACCAGCTGCGTCTGGTGTACCAGCCGCGCATCGAGCTGAGTACCAACCGCTGCCTCGGCGTCGAAGCCCTGTTGCGCTGGCGTCATCCCACGCTTGGCGAGGTTTCGCCCGCCGAGTTCATACCGCTTGTCGAGAACACGCCGCTGGCCCGTCCGCTGACGGCCTGGGTGATCGACTCCGCCATTGCCCAGGCCCGGGACTGGCATCGAAAGGGGCTCGACATCGGCGTGTCGCTCAACGTCTCGGCCTGTAATCTGGACGAAGACGATTTCGCCGAGCGCTTGCTGAGCCAGATGCGCAAAGCCGATCTGCCCGCTTCGGCCATTGAACTCGAGCTGACGGAAACCGCCCTGTTCGACCAAGGGCAGGCTGCCTGGGAACAGCTCGACCATTTGATCGAGGCGGGTCTACGCATCGCTATCGATGACTTCGGTACAGGCTACAGCAGCCTGGCCTATCTGCAGGACATTCCCGCCCAGGTGGTCAAGATCGACCGCTCCTTCATCAAGGGACTCGACGATGCGCCGCGCAGCCGCACCCTGGTCGAGTCGATGCTCAACATGGCGCATCGCCTGGGCTATCGCGTCGTGGCCGAAGGGGTGGAGACGCAGCACACCTACGACTATCTGAAATCGCTGGGCTGCAACGAAGCGCAGGGGTTCCTGATGTCGCGGCCACTGGAGGCGCAGGACTTCGAAGCCTGGCTGCTCAAGAGCGATGCTTGATGACATGGTGGCGCCCGGCAGCCGATGCTGCCGGGCGCGCTTTTTTCAAGCCAGGGAGGGAGCTGGCAGGGCGGCGGGGTGTGTCATGCCCGGCAGCCTGTCGACCGCGTCCTGCAGCTGAAATTCACCAATCGCCGCATTGAGCGAGCGGGCCACCGTGGTGAGCTGTTCTGCCAGGCGATGGGCTTCGCCAAGAGAGTGCGCCGAGTGGTGCAACGACGACTGCATCTCGCTGACGCTGGCTTCCAGATCCTCGATTCCCTGGTGCTGCTGAGACGTGGCGCTGTCGATCTCCGCCAGGCGCGTGGCCACGTCGCGAAACGCATTCAGCATCTGCTGCATGGTGCCGTCCACCTCCTGGGTCTGTTGCACCCCGTGGCGTACGCTATCTCCGGTTTGCTGCACCCGCTCGCGAATGCGCCCGGCCGTGTCGCTGGTGCGGCTTGCCAGGGTGCGCACCTCGCTTGCCACCACGGCGAAGCCGCGCCCGTGCTCGCCGGCCCTGGCGGCTTCCACCGAGGCATTGAGCGCCAGCAGGTTGGTCTGGAAAGTGATGTCGTCAATTTCGCCCAGCAGAGCGGTAATGCTGCGTGAATGTGCTTCCAGTACCTGCATGGCCTCACGCAGGGCGGTGGCTTTTTCGCTGCCGTGGCGGGCGGCGCCTTCGGCTGCGTTCGCAAGCTGCCTGGCCTGAGATGCCTGATCGACGCTTTCGCGGGTGGTAGCGGCCATCTCGGTGGCTGCCGAGGAGACTCGTTCCACCTGGGCACTGTTTTGGCTGGCCTGGCTACGAACGTCATCATGGGCGCTGAAAAGACCCTCGCTCAGCACGTCCACCTGAGTGGCCGCTTTGCTCGCCTTGTGCAGGGTATCGGCGAGTTTGTGCTGCATTCGCGCCATCGCCGCGATAGCCGGCCGGCCAAGCTGTGCCGGAGTGAAGACGCTATCCAGACGGCCGCTGCCGGCCCGTTCGGCCACCTCACATACGGTGAGACTGTCTTCCACCATCCCCCGCAGCTCGCGTGCTAGAAAGCCGAGCACTACGACCTGAGCTACCACGGCACCGGCATGCATCAGCAGGCACTCGAACAGCGTGGCGGCCTCGCCGTGACTGCCCAGGCTCTGGTAGAGCTGAACATGGCCGTGGTGCTGCAGCCAGGTGAACAGAACATGGTGAATGGCGATGACCAGCCCGCCGAAAGCAATGACGCGCCAGTCGCTGTAGAGAATGAGGACAGCGAGCGTGATGAAAATGCTGAAGTGGGCTTCGATCATGCCGCCGCTCTGTTCGATCAGCACCATCGACAACCCCATGAAAAGGGCCGCCTTGGCGAAGCCGTTGACGATATGCCCCGGCCATTTCCACTGCAGCAGGGCGGTTAGCGGGAATGCGGTGACGCCGAAGATCAGGGCAAGCCACAGAGTTCCCGTGGCCATCCCGACCCCCAGGCAGAGCAGCAGGAAAGCGGATGCGGGAAACCACATGATTTGGTCGGTGCGCTGAAAGTGACGCGAGATACTGATGGCTGGCTGGGACATGGGTGACTCCAGGGACAGGAAGCAAGTCGTTAGCAAACTTTGTATCTTCTTTTTCTTATGTATAGTTTTTGTACAAAGATTGTCCCTGCTGATATCGGCCGAGCCTCAGTCAACTTTAGTGTCTTGCCAAGGTAAACATTCTGATACAGGAAGCTGACACAGGAAGAGAGACGAGTTACCTGCCACACTGGCTCGGAGCCCAACGAAGCGAGTCGACTCCCGATGCATTGCCATTCGAAACGAAATCCGACGATACCCGGCGCTTTGCCGCTTCTCCTGACGCTGCTGATGGCCCTGCTGCTGGCAGGCTGCCAGATGCAGCCACCGGAGCCACCCGACGAGGACAAGGCGGCCATCGACCGCATGCTGGTATTGATCGACGAGCGGCTCGACGTGGCGCCGCTGGTGGCCCAGTCCAAGTGGAACAGCGGCGAGCCCATCGAGGCGCCGGAGCGCGAGGCGCAGATTCTCGATCAGGTGGCAGAGGATGCCGAGGCGGCCGGCGTCGACGATGCCTTCGCTCGGCGCTTCTTCGACAAGCAGTTCGAGGCCAGCAAGCAGGTCCAGCGGCGCCTGCACCACCAATGGCTGCAAGAGGGGCGTTCTCCCTTCGCCGATCCGCCCGATCTCGCCGAGGAGGTGCGCCCGGTACTCGACCGCCTGACGCCTCAGCTGATCGAAGCGCTGGCCGACATGCAGCGCATCGCCGAGGTGGAAGGGGCAGGGCGCTACCTCGAGCAGCGCGCCGCGGAGCTGATCCAGGACGACTTCGACGGCGAACCGCGTGACGTGGCGATCGCGCCACTGAGAGAGCGCTTTGCACCATAGTGGCCAGCCGTTCGCGTCATAGTGAACCCTACAGCTGCCAGGCTAGGGGGTGCTCGGCCTTGAGCACCCCCTGTTCGTCCCAGTCGTCCCAGCCGGCGAAGGGGATTGCTGCCTCGCCGTCGAGTCCTTCCAGCCGCCGTGCCCAGGCGGACTTCTCCGCTTCCAAGCGTTCACGGAACGCCGCCTCGTCCTGGTAGCTCAGCCCACCGCCCTGTACCCCGTAGGTGACCTGAGGCGGCAGCACGCTGACGCCCAGGTAGTAGAGCGAGTAGTGGATCGGCCACAGCAGCGCCACGATATGGCCGCTGCGCCCATGCCGGGTGAAGGTCGGCGCCGGGGCGCCGGTGGTCACCGAGAGCATGCCCTTCTTCTCGGGAAAACGGCCGCGGTCGTAGCGCATGCGGCCGCTGTAGAGCCCGCCATAGACGAACACCCGGTCGAACCAGCCCTTGAGCATGGCCGGCTGGGCGTGCCACCACAGCGGAAACTGCAGGATCACCAGATCGGCATGCTCCAGGCGCTCGATTTCACGCTTTACGTCGGCGGGCAAAAAGCCACCCTCGTAGGCGTGGCGCTGTTCGGTGAGGGGCAGGAACGTCTCGGGTTCGGCGCGCTCGACGTAATGGCTTGGCCGCTCCAGCGGATCGAAGCCTTCGGCGTAGAGATCCGAGACCTCGACACGGTAGCCTTGCCGCTGCAGGGTCTCGACGGCGACCTCCTTCAGGGCGCCGTTGAACGAGCGAGGTTCGGGGTGGCAGAACACGATCAGGGCACTCAACTTGGGCATAGTCATGTCGGGGCTCGGGTTGGTTGGCGTACGATGCATGCCATCAGGCTATGCTGTACGCTGGTAAACCGACATTCCTGAAAAATGACAATGTACCTTGCATGAATGAACACTCGCTGCACTGGGACGACCTGCGCGTGGTGCAGGCCATCGCCGAGGCGGGCTCGCTCTCCGGCGCCGGACGGCGGTTGGGGGCCAGTCACGCCACGGTGTTCCGCCGCCTGAATGCCATCGAGCGGCGCCTGGGCGTGGCGCTGTTCGAACGCTCGCGCACGGGTTACGCACCGACCCCGGCGGGGGAGGACCTGGCGGCAACCGCTGCCCGTGTGGAAACCGAGGTGCTGGGCGCCGAGCGGCGTGTGGTGGGGCGTGACCTGCGCCTCTCCGGCACCATTCGCGTGACCACCACCGATACGCTATTGATGGGGCTGCTGTCGCCGATCTTCGCCGGCTTCCAGCACACCCACCCCGAAATCGTGCTCGAAGTGGCGGTCTCCAACCAACTATTCAATCTTTCCCAGCGCGACGCCGACGTGGCGGTGCGGCCCTCGCCCACGCCACCCGAGCACTTGGTGGGGCGGCGGGTCGGCACCATCGCCCAGGCCGTCTACGCTCGCGCCGATGGCACCGCCGATGCCTGGGTCGGGCCAGACCGCCACCTGGGCTATGCCGCACTCGACGCCTGGATGACCGGGCAGGGGGCCAACGAGCATTGCCGCTATCGCGTCGACACCATGTTCGGCATGCTGGCCGCCGCCCGCGACGGCCTCGGTCGCGCCGTGCTGCCCTGTTATCTCGCCGATGCCGAACCGGCCCTTGTGCGACTCGGCAAGCCGATCCCCGAGCTTGCCACCGACCTGTGGCTGCTGACCCATCCCGACCTGCGCCGGGTGGCGCGCATTCGCGCCTTTATGACTTATGTCGCCGAGGCGCTGAGCGCCTGCCAACCTCGCCTGGCGGGCCGGCCCGGGCAGCCAGCTCACTCCTCGGGCAGGGCATAGGCCATCACGCTGTCGCCCAGGCTGGTTTCGGCCTGAAAGGCGCCGCCTGCGGCGATCACCACGTACTGACGTCCCTCGTGCATGTAGGTCATCGGCGTCGCCTGGCCGCCTGCGGGCAAGCGCGCCTCCCACAGCATGTCGCCGGTGGTGTTGTTGAAGGCGCGAATGTAGTCGTCCATGGTGGCGCCGATGAAGGTTACGCCGCCGGCCGTCGTGACCGGTCCCGCGCTGGTGGGGGCGCCGACGGTCATCTTCAGTCTCGCCGGGATACCCCAGGGGCCCTGGTCGAAACTGGTGCCGATCGGTCGGGACCAGACCAGTTCGCCAGTGGCGAGATCGGTGGCGCTGAGAAAGCCCCAGGGCGGCGCGGCACAGGGCATGTCCAGCGGTGAGAGCCAGGCGCCACGCTGCGCTGCCACCGGGGCGCCGAGCATGGGCTGCGCTTCCTGATCGATATAGCTGGCGTCCTCCTCGCCGATGGGGTCGATGTTCTCCATCTCATCGGCTTCCTCGCGTGGGTAGAGCACGATTCGCGCCGGCATGCGGTTGTTGTTGACGATCATCAGCCCATTCTCGAGATCGAAGGCGGCGCTACCCCAGTTGATACCGCCGAGAATGCCCGGGAACTGCAGCGAGCCGCCCGGGTGGTCCAGAGTCGGCGGGGTGAACATGCCTTCGTAGCGCATACGCTCGAACTGGATACGACAGTAGAGATGATCGATGGGCGTCGCCCCCCAGGTATGGGCGCCGGTGAAGTGCTCGACCTCCTGGCCGGGTATCGAGCCGAAGTTCGGCATGCTAGGCGAGAAGCGCTGCACCTCGGCGGTCCAGTCGCCCTCGATGGCGCCCTGGGGCACCGGGCGTTCATCGATGGGTAGCAGGGGCTCACCGGTCTCGCGGTCGAAGACGAACACCTGTCCGTACTTGGTCGCCTGGACCACGGCGGCGCGGGGGCCGTCATCGGTGGGGAAGTCGATCAGTGCGGGCTGGGCGCCAAGGTCGTAGTCCCACAGATCGTGTAGCACCGTGGTGAACTTCCAGCGCACTTCTCCGCTGTCGGCTTCCACCGCCACCAGCGTCGAGGTGAACTCATCCTCTTCACGGCTGCGGTCACCACCGTACTGATCGTTGGTGGGGTTGCCGGTGGGCAGGTAGACCAGCCCCAGCTCCTCGTCGGCCGATATCGGCGCCCACACGTTGGGGGTACCGCGAGGGTAGAGTTCGCCTTCAGGTGGCTGCCGGTCCGGTGTGGTCCATACCGCGTCCCAGGTCCACTGCCATTCGCCGGTGATGGCATCGTAGGCGCGAACGGCGCCGGAAGGCCCGTCACGGCGCTGGTTGTCGGTGACCTGGTGGCCCACCACCACGATTCCGTTCACCACGATCGGCCCCGAAGTGTTGGAGAGCAGCCCCAACGCCTGCGGGTCCATGCGGTCGTTGAGATCCACCGTGCCGGCGTCGCCGAAATCGCTGCACAGCGAGCCGTCTTCGGCGTCCAGTGCCATCAGGCGGCCGTCCAGCGTTCCCAACAGCAGGCGACGCGGGCACTCCTCGACAGGCTCGGGAGCCTCGAAATAAGCCACCGCGCGGCAGGTGGTAGAGAAAACGTGTTCCTGGGCCTCCACCGCCACTTCAGGGTCGAAGTGCCACTGCTGCTCGCCGGTGCCGGGGTCTAGAGCGAAGACCTGGTTGCTCTGAGTGCAGACGTACAGGCTGTTGCCGATCTTCAACGGCGTATTCTGGAAGGCGTAGGGGGCGGCGTCGCTGGGCGGTTCATCGCCGGTATTGAACTCCCAGGCCACCTCCAACTGATCGGCATTGTGCGGTGTGATCCGGTCCGCCGGCGAGAAGCGTTGGGCCAGGTTGGTACCGCCGTAGGCGATCCAGTCGGTGTCGTTCGGGGCATCCTGCTGAGGGATCGCCTCGGCCGCCGCCGTGGTGGGGGCATCGGGGCCAGAGCCGAAGATGAGCCACAGCACCGTCCCGGCGTAGCCGACCATGATCAGCACGCCCAGCAGCGGACCGGCGTAAGGCAGGGCGGGCTGATAGTAGCCGCGGCGGTACAACACCGGCAGCAGCAGTAGGGCGACAGCCAGCAGCCCGGCCATGAGGCCGGTACGCGCCATCAGGTCGATGTGCCAGACTGGCATCCAGCCCTTCATGGCAATTTCCCACAGCGACCAGAGAAACGTACCCGCGACGGTAGCGGCATAGACCCACACCCCCGCTGGCAAACCCAACTTGAGCATGACGGCAGCCACCAGCGTGCCGATGCCGGCCAGGAGAAAGTAGAACGTTCCGCCGAGATAGATCAGGTAGGCGCCACCCAGCGACATGGCCAGGCCGAGCAGCAGCAGAACGATGGCGAAAACGGTGACGGCCCAGCCGGCCGCTCCTCGTGAGGTATGCACATCCATGGCGTTACCCGTGGTCAAGGGCGAGAAGGTAGGCCCGATTGAGGGGCTCGCTTAAAGCTAGGCTACATCGAGGGTGGGTGCCATGAATGCAGCCCAACGGATCGGGCGGCATTTGCCATACAGCATTGCTGTTATGTTATAACATTTCTCTTTTGTTAGCATGCAAGGGGAATCCAATGGAACGCCAACGATACGCTTGGCTGGGCGGGAGCCTGGCCTGCCTCCTCGCCTGGTCGCCGGCCTGGGCCGAGACAACGGAAACCGGACAGCCGCGGGTCGGCTCGCTCTCGCCGCTGGTGGTCACCGCCACCCGTAGCGAAATTCGCCGCGAAGAGGCGCCGAGCGGCTACTCCGAAGTCACCCGCGAGGACATCGAGCGCCAGCCGGCCACCACCTTGGCGGAACTGCTGCGCGACGTGCCTGGGCTTGCCATCGACAACGAGCAGGACGGTCGCAGTCAGATCCGCGTGCGCGGCTTCAATCCGGGGCAGACGCTGATCCTGGTCAACGGCCGGCGCCTCAACAACACCGATGAGCTGGTCGGCCACAGCGATTTCCGCATGGCGCAGATTCCCACCGCCGCTATCGACCGCATCGAGGTGGTGCGCGGGCCCACCTCGTCGCTCTACGGCGCCGATGCCCTGGGGGGCGTGATCAACGTGATCGTACGGCCGCCCGAGGACAGCTGGACCGGCAGGGTGCAGTCACGCCTGGGCAGCGTGCACCCGCGCAGCGGCGGCAACGAGCGCAACCTGGCCGTGCATGCGGCGGGCCCGCTGAGCGAACGGGTCGGCGCCATGCTGAGCCTGGACTACCTCGACCGCGACGGTGTGCTCAACCCCGACCAGCCGGGGATAGATGAGATCGAGGGGCGCGAGGCGCTCTCGGGCATGGGCAGCCTGCTCTTCCTCCCCGGCGATGGGCACGAGGTCGAGCTGTTCTTTCATGGCAGCGACGACGAGCGGCGCGCCCGGCGGGGCGATGCTGACACCCGCGAACTCGACATCTGGCGCTATAGCACTGGGGCCCGCTACCAGTTCGATGCACCGACCTGGACCGCCCGAGTGGACGCCTACCGCTCGCGCAGCGACTCCGAGGCGCTGCATCTCGATCGTCGCGACCAGCACACCGACGACATCGTCGACGCCAGCGCCACCTACTACTGGGGCGTGGGCCAGGAGCTGACGGTGGGCGCCGATCATCGTCGCGAGCACTTCTCGCGCGACCGTGAGGGCGAGCGCGAACACGACGACACCGTCAACCATCGCGGCGTGCTGGTGCAGAACCGCGGCCACTTCCTCGACGACCGACTGGTGCTGACCCTGGGCACCCGCTACGACGATCACACCCGTTACACCGGCGAGGTGAGCCCGCGTGCCGGTGCAGTCTACGCACTCACGCCAAGCACCCGGCTCAAGGCCGACTACGGCCGCGGCTTCAGCGCCCCCGACCTGCGCCGTTCGGCGGCGGATTACGACTTCACCTTCGCCACCCGGCCGCTGCGCATCATCGGTAATCCCGATCTCGAACCCGAACGCAGCGACAGCTACAGCTTGGCGCTGGAGCACGAGACCGAGCGGCATCGCGCTGCCATCACCCTGTTCCGCAACGACATCAAGGACCTGATCGACCTGCGCTGCATCGAGTTCTGCGAACCCGGTAGCCGTCCGCCCGGTGAGGACGAGCTGCGCACCTACATCAACGTCGACCGTGCGCGCACCCAGGGCGTGGAGCTGGAGCTTGGCCGTCAATTCGACGACGGCAGCCTGCTGCGGGCCAACTACACCTACCTCGACGCGCGCAATCGCGACACCGGCGAAACCCTGGAGAACCGCCCGCGGCAGCGCTTCAATCTGCTGGCGGAAACGCCGGTGTGGCAGGGGGCGGCGGCGCACCTGCGCGGCGAGTACATCGGCTCCCAACGGCGCGGCGAGGTGCGTACCCGCGACTACACCCTGCTCCATGTGGGGCTGCGCCAGTCGCTTGGTCATGGCCTGTCGCTTGTTGCCGGCATCGACAACCTGACCGACCAGCGCCTGGCGGAGGTGGACGACGCCTTCATCAACGAGATTCGTGGCCGTTTCTACCATGCCTCGCTGAACTGGGAGTTCTGAGATGTGGGGAGTTCTGAGACGTGCCGGTCTGGCCTTGATCGCGCTGGCCGGGCTGCTACTTACCACGGCGCTGGCGGCCGAGGAGGAGCGCCCGCGCATGCTGCTACTGGTCAACGACCCCATCCGGCCGGGCCTGCTCGAGGAGCTGGCCCGGCTGGGCGATGCCCAGGGCATCGAGGTCGACACCGGCTTCGTCGAAGCGCTGCCGGAGTCTCCCGAAGCAGCAGCGCTGGCGGGTCTCGATCTGGCGGTGGTCTTTGCCCCGAGCCACGAGCTCGCCCGCCCCGAAAGGGTCGAGGCGCTGCGCGAGGCCCTGGCCGAGAGGCAAACCCCGCTGGTGGTCGTGGCACGTGAGCGAACCGAGAGCCACGGCCTGGAGGCCGGGCTCGGCGAGCGTATCGCTGCCTACCTGACCGAGGGCGGCGAGCGCAACTTCGCAGCGCTGTTCGCCCATATCGCCGGGCCGCTGCTGGGGCTGCATGATGCCCCGGTGCCGGAGCCCATTCACTATCCCGATCACGGCATCTACCACCCTGATTACGAGGGATTGGTGTTCGACGACCTGGCGGACTACCGCGACTGGTACGGCAACTTCGACGAGCGTCCGGTGATCGGCATTGCCCTGCACGATACCCACGTGCGCCACACCCTGACCGGGTGGATCGACGCCACCATTGCGCATATCGAGGCGGCCGGCGCGGTGCCGCTGCCGTTCTACGTGCCGGTGCAGGGCGGCGAGGGGCTCACGGCCATGACCATGGAAGGGGGCGAACCGGTCGTCGACGCGCTGCTGTTCTACCGCGTGACCCTTAACCCCGAAGGGCGCCGGGACGATCTGGCGGCCCTGGGCGTGCCGGTGCTGCAGGGGCTGATCTACCGCGATGGCGACGAGGCCGCCTGGCGCGACGACCCGGTGGGCTTTCCCCGGGGCAGCACGCCGTTCTACTTCGCCATGGCCGAGATGGCCGGCATCGCCGACCCCAGCGTGGTAGCGGCGGAGCATGCCGTCAGTGGGGAAGTGCTGCCGATCGAGCCCGAGCTCGGCATGCTGGTGCGTCGAGCGCTCAAGGCCGCCGAGCTCCGGCGCAAGCCCAATGCAGACAAGCGCCTGGGCCTCTACGTCTATAACTATCCGGCGGGCAGCGAGAACTTCTCCGCCTCGCACCTCAACCTGCCCGCCAGCCTCGCTGCCACCCTGCACGACCTGGCCGAGGCGGGCTACGACGTGGAGCGGGCCGACGTAGAGCGGCTCACCGATGCCGGCAAGCGGCTGGTCGGTGCCTACCAGGCCGACGCCGGCCTCGAAGCGCTGCTCGACGACGACCTGGCTGCTCTTTTCCCACTCGACGACTACCTCGACTGGCTGGATTCCCGCGGCGAGTCCGTGCGGGCACGCACCGAAGCGGAGTGGGGCCCGCCGGAGACGGCACGAACCCTGATCGAGCGTGACGGCGAGCGCTTCTTCGTGGTGCCGCGTCTGGCCCTCGGCAATCTGCTGGTCATGCCCCAGCCGCCGCGGGCGCTGCCGGGCGATCCGGCGCGGGAAGGGGCCTACCACGATACCGACCTGGCGCTGAGCCACGACTACCTGGCCAGCTACGCCTACCTGCATCGTGCTTTCGACGCCGATGCCCTGATCCATTTCGGCACCCACGGTTCGGCTGAGTTCGGCGTGGGCAAGAGTCGCGGCCTGGCGCTGGACGACGACCCCCATGCCCAGCTCGGCGAGCTGACCCACGTTTATCCCTACATCGTCGACAACCTGGCCGAGGCCACCCTGGCCAAGCGGCGCCTGCGCGCCACCATGGTTTCCCACCAGACCCCGCCTTTCGCCCCAGCGGCGCTCTACCATGAGCTGGTGGACCTGCACCACCTGGTGCACGACTGGGAGACCATGGACGACGGCGCCGCCCGCGAGCGGGTGCGTGATCAAATCGTCAAACAGGGGCGCGAGATGGATCTGCACGCCGACCTGGGCTTCGACGATGCCGCCCTGGACGCCGACTTCGAGCATTTCCTGCATGCGCTGCACGACTACATCCACGACCTGGCCCAGCAGAGCGAGCCCATCGGCCTGCACACCTTCGGCCGCATGGCGGAAGACGAGCACCTGGTCGCCACGGTGATGCAGATGCTCGGCGACGAATTCCTCGAACTCGTTGCCGACGACCCCGAAGAGCTGTTCGCCGGTGATTTCGAGACCGCCGTGGTCGACTCCGCCCCCTACCGCCTGCTCGTCGCGCACCTGCTGGAAACGGGAGACAGTGCTGGCGAGCATGAGGAGGCGCTGGCCGACATGCTCGCCCGCGCAGACGAGTATTTCGAAGCGCTGCGCATCCAGCGCGAGAGCGAAGCGCTGATCGCAGCGCTGGGCGGTGGCTTCGTCATGCCCTCGGTGGGCGGCGACCCCATCCGCAACCCCGAGTCGCTGCCCACCGGGCGCAACCTCTACGGTTTCGATCCCTCGCGAGTGCCCACCCGCGCCGCCTACGAGACCGGCGCCGAGCTGCTGGAGACGCTGCTCGAAGAGCACCGGGCGGAACATGGCGAGCCGCCCGAACGGCTGGCCTTCACGCTGTGGTCCATGGAGGTGATGCGCCACCATGGCGTGATCGAAGGGCAGGTGCTGGCCGCCCTGGGGGTACGGCCGGTGTGGAATTCGCGCGGTCGTCTGGAGGGCATCGAACTGATTCCCCAGGAAGAGCTGGGCCGTCCTCGTGTCGACGTAGTGCTGCAGACCAGCGGGCTCTACCGCGATGCCTTCGCCGGCACCCTCGAGTGGCTGGCCCAGGCCGCTGCCCTGGCGGCGGAGCAAGAGGAGACGGACAACCCCGTACGGGCCATGACTCTGCGCCTGGAAGAGGAACTCAGCGCTCTGGGGCTGGACGCCGAGAGCGTGGCGCGGCTGAGCCGCACCCGGGCCTTCTCCTCGGACATCGGCCAGTACGGGCTGGGCCTGGACGGTGCCGTGGCCGACGTGGACGCCTGGGCCAACGGCAGCGAGCGCGACGACGCCTACCTGGGGCGGGTCTTCCTCGACCGTCTGCAGCATGCCTACGGTCCCGACCCCGAGCATTGGGGCGAAACGGTGGCCGGGCTCAACCTGTTCGAGCGCCAGCTCGGCGAGATCGATGCCGCGGTGTTCGCCCGCAGCTCCAACCTCTACGGCCTGCTCACTTCCGATGACTCCTTCCAGTACCTGGGCGGGCTCTCGCTCGGCGCCAGCGTGGCCGGCGGCGAGCGTCCCACGCTCTACATCGGCAACCTGCGCGACCCAGCCAATGGTCGCATGGAGCGTGCCGAGCAGTTCCTCTCGCGGGAGATCCGCACCCGCTACCACCACCCGCGCTGGCTCGCCAGCATGGTGGCGGAGGGCTACTCGGGCACCACCAATCTACAGGCCACCGTCGAAAACCTGTGGGGCTGGCAGGCCACCGCGCCGGAGATGGTGCGCGACGACCAGTGGCAGCGCTTCTTCGAGATCTACGTACAGGACGCCTATGAGCTGGGGCTGGAGGCGTGGTTCGAGACGCACAACCCCGAAGCGCTGACACGCATCGTCGAGCGCATGCTGGACGCCGTGCGCACCGCCCACTGGCAGCCCGACGACGCCACCCTGGAGGCGCTGCTGACCCATTACCGGGAGTGGACCGGCGCCCACGGCAGCACCGGCGGCAGCGCGGCGCGGGAGGCGTTCGTCGACGCCAGCCTGGCCGGCTTCGGGATGCAGTCGCCCATGTCGGTGGGGGAGGGCGGCGGGCAAACGGAACCGGTGGTGGGCGAGCTTCTTCAGCCGATGAATGAGCCCGCACCGCAGGGCGATGCTACCTCTGCCTGGACATCGCTGCTCTACATCATGGTGTTGCTGCCGTTCCTGCTTGGCGCCCTGCATCAGTGGCGGCGCGGTCGCCACGCCAACGCACTACCTGCCTATCGGGAGACCCTCACATGACGACGCTGGAAATCACCATGTACGAACTGGGCCGGCTATTCCTGATGCCGGTGCTGATCCTGATCCTGCTGCTATTTGCCTACGCCTTCTATGCCCTTGGCGCTTTCGCCGTGGCCGCCTGGCAGCGGCGTCGAGGCCTGGCGGCCTGTCCATTGCGTGAGCAGCTGGCTCGCCACGGCCGGCTCGACAGCGAGGAGCTGGAGCTGGTGATCCTGCGCCGCCTCGAACCGCTGCGAGTGGTATCGCGTACCGCACCCATGCTGGGCCTGGTGGCCACCATGATTCCGCTGGGGCCGGCGCTGCTGGCGCTGGGCGACGGCGACCTGGCCACGGTGGGTGAGCAGCTCGTGGTGGCCTTCGCCGCGGTGATCCTGGCGCTGATCACCGCCTCGATCACCTTCTGGATACTCACCGTGCGGCGGCGCTGGCTTCTGGTGGCACTCAAACGCATCGAGCGCGAGGAGGCCGGGGCATGAGGCGTTTCCTGGACGCCGAGGAGAGCGACGACCCGATCCTCTCGGTGGTCAATGTCATCGATGTCTTCCTGGTCATCGTGGTGATGCTGCTGATCGTGGTGGCCCAGAGCAGCGCCACGGCGCTCGAGGCCGTGAGTCAGCGTGAAGGGGGCGAGACGGTCGCAGAAACGGCTGAGCGACTGGAGCGCTATGAGCGCAGCGGCGAGATCGGCGAAGGGGAGGGCGTACGTGCCGGCACTACCTACCGCCTGCAGGACGGCTCGCTGGTCTTCGTGCCGGACAGCGACTGAGCGTAAGACCTCAATCATGGCCGGCCGGGCGGGAAAAGTAGCGCCCGGGGCTGGTGCCGAGGCTGCGGCGAAAGGCGGCGATGAAGGCGCTGGGCGATTCGTAACCGACCTCCTGAGACACGACGGTGACCGAGCGCCCTTCCGCCAGCATGGGCAGGGCGGCGAGCAGGCGGGCCTGCTGTCGCCAGGCGGTAAAGCCCATGCCGGTCTGCGCCAGGAAGCGTCGTGCCAGGGTGCGTGACGAGGCACCGACCCTGCCGCCCCAGGTGGTCAGGTCGTCCCGGTTAGCCGGGTCGTCACGCAGGGCGGTGCAGATCCGCCGCAGCGCGGGATCGTCGGGCTCGGGCAGGTGCAGCGGGACGGTGGGGCCCGCGTGCAGCTCGTCCAGCAGTACCGCGACCAAGCGGGCGCCGGCGCCGTGGGCGGTCGCCTCGGTCGGCAGCTTCATCAAACGCAGTATCAGCTCGCGCAGCAGCGACGAGACGTTCACTACGCGTGGCTGGGCCGATGGCCCTAGCCGCTCATCGAGATAGAGGGTGCGCAGCTTCACAGGCCGGTGCATCAGCAGCGCATGCTCCAGGCGAGCGGGAATCCATACCGCAAGCTGGGGTGGCACCATCCACCATCCCGCTGGGGTCGCCACCGTCATTACGCCCTGGGTGGCGAAGACGAGCTGATGGCGCAGGTGATGATGACGGCCAGTGTCCCAGCCGGCGGGATAGTCGCAGGCATAGGGCTGTACCGGACCCGAGGCGCTCTCGATGCGCCGCTGTAGGGCATCGCGTGACAGGGGCGTGGCGTGGGCCAGGGTATGGGGCATATTGTCCGTTTCGCGATATGTCTTGTCAGAATGGCGAGAGAAGTCGCTTCGCGTCCAGTTTAGCCTGAAAGCTCGGCAACTCTGGAGTCTGGCCATGAACGGCAAACGCGTTCCGCTACTGTTCCTCAACCTGGGGCACGCCTACGCCCACTATTTCATGCTGATCCATCCCACGGTGGCGGTGGCGCTCGAGCGACGCGGCCAGGGCGATTACGCTGCGCTGCTACTACCGGCCACGGCGGGCTTCGTCGCCTTTGCCGCCTTTACCCTGCCGGCGGGCTGGCTGGGCGACCGCTGGAGTCGGCGCGGCATGATAGCCCTGATGTTCCTGGGACTCGGTGCGGCTTCCATGCTCACAGGCTTTGCGAGCGGCCCTTACCAGTTGGCGGCCGGGCTGTTTCTGATGGGTAGCTTCGCGGCCATCTATCATCCCGTCGGCATCGCCATGGTGGCGGAGAGCAGTGATGGCGTCGGTCAGGCGCTGGGGGTGAATGGCGTGTGGGGCAACATGGGCGTCGCAGCGGCGCCGCTGCTTACCGGTGCGATCACGGGCATGCTCGGTTGGCAGGCCGCCTTTTTCATACCCGGGGCGCTGTGCCTGGCGAGTGGCATCGCTTACCTGGCGCTGGTACCGGCTGAAAGCAAGCCGCTTCAGCCGCTACGACCGGCTGACGATGCTACGGCAGCGGTGCAGGCCTCAACGGCCATTCCGGGCCGGATCCTGGCCTACCTGATCGTCACCGCACTGATGGGCGGCCTCGTGTTTGCCTCCACCACCGTCGCGCTGCCCAAGATTATGGAAGACGCCTTCAGCGGCGGCGGGAATGCCCTGCTCGGTGCCGCCGGGCTGGCCTCGCTGATCTTCGCCTGCGCCTCCATGGCGCAACTCGTCACCGGCAGGGCGGTGGACCGGGTCGCGCCGCGGCAATTGATGCTGCTGCTGGCGTTGTTGCAGGTTCCGCTGTTGCTGCTGATGGTACAGGGTGGGCAATGGCAGATCGTTGCCCTGTCGCTAGGGCTGATGCTGACGGTGTTCGGTGTCATTCCGGTACAGGATGCCATCGTGGCACGCCATACCGCGAGCGCCTGGCGGGCACGGGTCTATGCCGTGAAGTACGTACTGTCGTTGGGGGTCGGTGCCCTGGCCGTGCCGATCGTGGCCTGGGGTTACGAGCCGGCCGCCGGATTCGTCCGGCTCTACATGTTGCTGGCCGCCTGTGCCGTCGGAGTGGCCATGGCGGCCTTGCTGCTGCCGGCCCGACGCTACGCGCAGGCGGCTCTCGGCGATAGCCAGTAACGTAAGTGGCAGCGCTGGCGGCCTACCTGCAGCGCGCCATCGCTTGACCGAAGGCGGTCCCATTAGGCTAGTCTCTTAGCACGCTCATTTTCTTGAATGGCTAAGGAGTCTGTCATGAAGGTCGTTACCTTGAAGAGCCCCGGCGGGCTGGACCAACTGCAAGTCGTCGAATGCGAGGCGCCGGGAGAGCCGGGGCCGGGGGAGATCCGCGTGCGGATCCATGCCAGCTCGCTCAACTTCCACGACTATGCCGTGGTCGCCGGAATGATCCCCACCGAAGATGGCCGCATTCCCATGTCCGACGGGGCGGGCGTGGTCGAGGCGGTGGGTGAGGGCGTCGAGGAGTTTGCCGTGGGCGATGCGGTGGTCTCCACCTTCTTCCCCTACTGGCTCGATGGCCCGGCCCGAGTGGCGGACTTCAAGACCACGCCCGGCGACGGCATCGACGGCTACGCTCGCGAGCAGGTCGTTCGTCCGGCCACCTGGTTTACCCACGCGCCCAAGGGTTACAGCCACGAAGAGGCCGCTACCCTGACCACCGCGGGGCTCACCGCCTGGCGGGCACTGGTGGTGGACGGCAATCTCAAGGCCGGCGATACGGTGCTCACCCTGGGCACCGGTGGCGTTTCCATCTTCGCCCTGCAATTTGCCAAGGCCATGGGCGCGCGGGTGATCTCCACCTCGTCCTCCGACGAGAAGATCGAAACGCTCAAGACGCTCGGCGCCGATCACACCATCAACTACAAGGCCGAGCCGGAGTGGGGCAAGAAGGTCCAGGCGCTGACCGGCGGCCAGGGCGTCGACCACGTGATCGAGGTGGGCGGCCCCGGCACCCTGCCACAATCCATCGACGCCGTGCGCATCGGCGGTCATATCGCCCTGATCGGCATCCTGACCGGGCGCGGCGGTGAGGTGCCCACCGTCAAGCTGATGGCCAAGCAGGCGCGCCTGCAGGGGCTGATCGTCGGCAGCCGCATTCATCAGCAGGAGATGGTGCGCGGCATCGAGGCCTGCGGCGTGCGCCCGATCATCGACAGTCGTTTTTCTCTGGAAGAGATCGCCGACGCCTTCCGTCACGAGGAGTCGGGACGTCACTTTGGCAAGATCTGCCTGACCTTCTAACCAGCTGAGGCGGCTGCCAACTGCTGCAGCGCCTCCTGGGTGGCCGCGTCCGCCGGGAAGAACGACTCGATGGCGAGCTCTTCCAGGGTTATGTCGAGCGGGGTGCCGAATACCGTGGTGGTACTCAGCAGCGACAGCACGCGGCCATCCGGCAGGGCCAGCTCCAGTGGCACGACGATGCCGCCGTGGCGCGATGATGCGCTGGCTAGGTGAGGGCGAGCGCCTACCGGTACCGGGTAACCCTTCAGCTCCTCGCCGAGCGAAGCCAACGCCGGGTCGGCGGTCGTCTCGGCCTGACGTGCCAGGCGCTCGAGGATATGGCTGCGCCATTCGCGGATGTTGCGAATGCGCGGCGCGAGCCCGCGAGGATGCAGCGTAAGCCGCAGCACGTTGACCGGGGGCTTCAGCAGCGCGGCGTCGATGCCGTCGAGCAGCGCTTCGAGCGGGCGGTTGGCCAGCAGCAGGTGCCAGTGGCGATCGACGGCCAGCGCCGGGTAGGGGGCATGGCTCGCCAGTAGCCGTTCGATCACGTCGCGTACCGCACCCAGCTCGGGAGCATCGATACCGCGCTCGCCGAAGGCCGGAGCGAAACCGGCGGCGAGCAGCAGCCGGTTGCGCTCGCGCAGGGGAACGCCCAACTGTTCTGCCAGACGCAGCAGCATCTCCCGACTGGGCGTGGCCCGTCCGGATTCGACGAAGCTGAGGTGGCGCTGGGAGACGTCGGCCTCAGTGGCGAGCGCGAGCTGGCTCAGCCGCCGCCGCTGACGCCACTCCTTCAACAGCTGCCCGGGGGTAGGGGAGTTCGTGTCCATAAAGCCAGATTAGCGCCAAGCGATATGCCTGGCTATTACCTCGCAGGTAATCGCCAGGCCGCGCTAGCGGGGTGAAGCTGTCGAGGCAAACCCACCGCTGGAGCAACGCCATGACCGCCTACGCCATCGCCCGCCTGCAGGACGTCACCATGGGCCCCGAGATCGTCGAGTACCTGGAGAAGATCGATGCCACCCTCACACCTTACGGCGGCCGCTACCTGATCCACGGCGGCAACACCGAGGTGCTGGAGGGCAACTGGCGGGGCGATACGATCATGCTCGGCTTCCCCAGCCTGGAGCAGGCCCGGGCCTGGTATCGCTCCGAGGCCTACCGGCGCATCCTGCCGCTGCGCACCGCCAACGCCGTGGGCGACGTCATTCTGGTGGAGGGCGTCGAGGAAGGGCATCGCGGCATCGACATCCTTGGTTAGATACTCCAGACGGTGTCAGCTGGCCTTGTGACCGAGGGCGCGAAATCCCCGATATCTGCGTAATTCAGGCTGGCTATTCGCCGCGGCTTTTCCGACATTACGGCACATGGAGCCCGCTGCGTTAGCGGCGGGAGTCGAGGAAGCTTGATGAAGGAACGAGAATGAAAAAGCGCTTTGCCATCTTGTTGGGTTCGCTGGCCATTGTGCTGATGGGCTGTACCGCCCCGGAGGGGGAGATGAGGCACGACGAGCCGCTGGTGAATACCTACTGGAAGCTGACCCAGGTCGGCGATGCGACGCCCCAGGCGGTGGACAACCAGCGCGAGGCGCACTTCGTGCTGCACACCGAGGAGAACCGCGTGGCGGGTTCCACCGGATGCAACCACCTGGCGGGCAACTATCGGCTGGAAAACGACGCCCTTCACTTCGGCCCCCTGATCACCACGCGCATGGCCTGCCTGCAAGGCGGCGAGACCGAGCAGGCCTTCTTGGCCGCGCTGGAGGTGACCACGACCTGGCAGATCGAAGGCCAGACGCTGACCCTGCGCGATGCGTCTGGCGCTGCCGTGGCGCACTTCGAAGCGGTGCATCTCAACTGATCAGCGGAGAGTGCCCTCAACTCCAGTCCGGGAACAGAGGCTCGCCTTTTTCCAGCAAGGATTTCAGGCTGGAGAGTATGGCGGGCCAGCCCACGCTGATACCTTGCAGCACCTTGCTGCCCGGCTCGAACTGGTTATGAGTCAGCGTCAGGCGAACCTTGCCCATGTACTCCTCGATCTCGAAGGTGACCCGTGAAGGCTTTTCAGCCTGGGGCTGAGCTGCCTGTTCGCCTTTCTGTCCTGCCATCTCGCTAGACGGGTCGAAGGTGTACGAGAGGCGCCTAGGTGGGTCGGCTTCCAGCACTTCACCTGCCCAGTCGAGAGAACCGTCCGGCTTGAGGTGCTTGACCGTCGAGCCGACCTGCCAGTCCGAGGTGATACTGCGACCGCCCCAGTACTGGCGGGTGAACTCGCCGTTGGTCAGTGCTTCCCACACCTTGTCCGGGGTGGTGTCGATGTAGGTGACGTAAACGAACTCGGGCTTATCCATCTTGAGAATCCTCCAGGGCTCTTTTCAGTGTTTCCAGCGCCTCCAACCGGTGACGTTCGAACTTCCCGATCCAGCGTTCGTGAATCTGCTGGATCGGCGCCGGATTCAGGTAGTGCAGCTTCTCCCGGCCGCGCCACACGACCACGACCAGTTTCGCTGCTTCCAGCAGTGCCAGGTGTTTGGTGACGCCTTGCCGGGTCATGGCCATGCGCTCGCACAGCTCGCCGAGGGTTTGCCCATTGTCCTCGTACAGACGGTCGAGTAGCTCGCGACGGCAGGGGTCGGCAAGGGCCTTGAAAACGTCATTCATGTCATTGGGCATGGAATTATTAAGGCAACCATTTGGTTGCATGTCAAGAAGTCAGGAGGAAACAATCGAGCGCACGAACTCGCCCTTGGCCCGGGTGTAGGTTTCGCGATCCGTGCCGTGACGCGAAGCCAGTTCGCGCTTGAGGGCGGCGTAGCGCTCAGCCTGCGCTGGGTTGGCACGCAGCGCATCGCGAAAGGCGAGCCGTTGGCGCCATAGTTCGCCGTCGTGCACCACCACATGCAGATGGTGGGTACGGTGGCCGTCGGCGTGACGCATGAACCAGCGGCGGTCGGTCAGGCTGGCGTTGAACTCCACCGAGGTGACGTAGCCGTGTTCGAGCAGCGGTTGGAATAGGGCGTCGGCCATGGCCATGGAGGCGACCCCGGCCATGACGTCGATGATGGGCTTGGCCGGCATGCCGGGGATGGCGGTACTGCCGATATGCTGCACCTCGATCAGCTCGGCGGGGAAGCGCTCCCGCAGGCGGCTGCGCTCGGCGTCGAAACGTGCCGGCCAAGCGGGGTCGTACTCCGCCAGGCGCACCGGCTCGTCAATGGCCTGCTGCAGCGACTGGGCTTCGTTCATGAGGGCTCCCGGAAGCGGAGGATTGTGTGATGGTAGCGGGCTCGCGCTGATGACGCAGGGCGCCGGGCGGGTGGCCATGAATGCGCTTGAAGGCGCGGCTGAAGGCCGCGGTACTGCCGTAGCCCAGGCGGTAGGCGACGGTTTCGATGGGTTGGCGCTCGCGGCCGATCCACTGGGCCGCCAGGCGCATGCGCAGCTCGGTCACGTAACGATGTGGCGTCATGCCCGTCACCGCCAGGAAGCGCTCGGCGAATACCGAACGCGAGCTGCCCATTTCGGCAGCAAGCTCTGCCACCGTCCAGTTGCGCCCCGGCTCACGGTGCAGGGCGGCGATGACGCGCCCCAGGCGCGGGTCGCGTAGCGCCTCGATCCAGCCGGTGGCATCGCCACAGCCGCACTCCACCCAGCCGCGCACGATGAAGGCCGCCATCACATCGGCGAGCCGCGCCAGAATGGCGGCATAACCCGCACGCTCGCTCTTCGCCTCGCGCTCCATTGCCTCGAGCATGGGTAGGATCTCGGGCTGGCGCTCGAGCAGGGTGCCGACGTACATCACTTCGGGCATCAGCGAGACCAGGGCATGCATGCTGCCCAGATCGAACTCCATGCAGCCGCTGAAGGTCAGGGCGCCGTCGAGGGTGCAGTCCTTCGGGCAGGCGCGAATCGCGCTGACCGCCTCGCACAGCCTGGCGCTTTCGAAGGCGGTGACGTCCTGGGCCGGCTGGTCGGGGGTGGAGAGCAGGGCATGCAGGCCGCCGCGTGGCAGCAAGAGCGCATCGCCGCTGGCCAGGGTGTGGACGTTGCCGCTGGGGCTGCGCAGGTAGACGGGGCCGCGGGCCACGAAGTGGAACTGCGCCCAGCCTTCTACCTGCCCGAACTCTACCCCCATGGGGGGTGAAAGCTGAATGCGGCGATAGGCGATGCCGCGCAGGCGCATGCCGAGCAGCAGCTCACTGACCAGGTCGTTGGGTAGTTCCGGTTTCGGCATCTCGCACCCCCTCACCGTGTTTGCGCAACTGCCAAGCGTACCGCTCATGTCGATTCGGATGAACGATCAATTATTCGAGAGCTTCTAGCATAGATCGTCCGGCCCGCTCGCTCTAGTCTTCTCGTTCCTGACGAAAGCTTCTCTAGGAAAGGAGAACGAGAATGAACGAGCTGGCACCGCGGGCACGGCCCGCCTGGGGGGCGGTTATCTCGATGGCCCTCGGTGTGTTTGGGCTGGTGACGGCGGAATTCCTGCCCGCCAGCCTGCTGACACCCATGGCGGCGGATCTGGGTATTACCGAAGGCATGGCGGGCCAGGCGGTGACGGTCACCGCAGCGGTGGCGCTGCTCACCAGCCTGCTGATCTCGACAGCGACCCGGCGAATCGACAGGCGCCATGTGCTGTTGGGGTTCTCCATGCTGCTGGTGGCCTCGAACCTGCTGGTGGCGTTTGCCCCCAACCTGGCGGTACTGCTGATCGGGCGCGTGCTGCTGGGGATGGCGCTGGGCGGCTTCTGGACCATGTCGATCGCCACCATGATGCGCCTGGTGCCTGAGGATCTGGTGCCGCGGGGGCTGTCGATCATGTTCAGCGGCGTTTCCGCTGCGACCATCGCCGCGGCGCCGCTGGGTAGCTACTTCGGCGATCTGCTCGGTTGGCGCGACGTGTTCCGCATGGCGGCAATGCTGGGCGTGCTGGCGCTGATCGTGCAGTTCCTCACCCTGCCGCGTATGGCGCCCAGCGGCATGACCCGCCTGCGTACCCTGTTCGATGTGCTGATGCGGCCACGAGTCGGCCTGGGCATGCTGGCCGCGGCCCTGGTCTTCACCGGTCACTTCGCCTTCTTCACCTATATTCGTCCGTTCCTCGAAACGGTGACCGGCGTCGGTGTGAGCGGTGTGGCCACCATCCTGCTCGGTTTCGGCGTGGCCAACTTCCTCGGCAACTATCTGGGTGGCTGGATGGTCGAGCGCAGCCTGCGGCTGACCATGCTCTTGATGCCGCTGCTGATGGGCACGCTCGGTCTCTCACTGGTGCTGCTGGAAAGCACGCCGGTCACCGATGCCGCGCTGGTGGCGGTGTGGGGGCTGGCCTTCGGCGCCATCCCGGTGGCGTGGTCGACTTGGCTCACCCGCACGGTGCCGGACGAGGCCGAGAGCGCCAGCGGCCTGCTGGTGGCCGCCATCAACCTGGCGATTGCCACCGGCGCTGCCGTAGGCGGGCTGATCTTCGATCTGGGTGGAGCGCTCAACGTGTTCGCCGCCAGCGCCGCGGTACTTCTGCTGGCCGCGCTGATGATTCTGATGGGCGTAAGGACACGACCGCTGGCTAGCGCCTCGACCTGAACGCCGCCTGATTGAAGTGCGCAGCCCGCTTCGGCGGGCTGCGTTTTTGCCATCGCTTCCCTCAGCTGTTAGCGTGGGAAGATAGAAGAACCAACAAAAGGAGCAGGTGACATGGATTCTGCCGTCAATACCATCGTGGGCCAGGCTCTGGTCATGCAGCAGGTCCAAGCCGCCCAGCAGGTACAGCTCGAGGTCTATAAGGAAGCGCTGGACATGCAGAAGGATCAGGTCCAGGCGCTGATGGCTTCGGCTTCGGTAGAGCCGCAGTTGGCCAACGATGGGATGGTGGGTACCCAGATCAATACCTACGCCTAGTCTTGGCCGCAAAATTTCTGCGCTTGGCCATACGGCGTTATAAATCAGCTCAAAGTACTCATTTACAACCTGTAAACTCCGTCTTTTCGCTGATTTTTGCCTTGTCTGATCTTCGCTCGTCGACTTTCTGTACGCTAACTTTTCCTTCCCTCATTTTTCCAACGCCCACTTCACTGCTTCTTCGGCGTGAATGGCCGTGGTGTCGTAGAGCGGTACCGCGGTATCGCTCTGCTGTACCAGCAGGGCGATTTCGGTGCAGCCGAGGATCACCGCTTCGGCTCCCTGCTCGCGTAGCGATTCGATGATCTCCAGATAACGCTGGCGCGAGTTCTCCTTCACCTGTCCCAGACACAGCTCGTGATAGATCACCTCATGCACGAGGTCGCGCTGAGCTGCGTCGGGCACCAGTACCTCGATGCCGAAGCCTTCGGCGATGCGCCCCTTGTAGAAGTCCTGCTCCATGGTGAAGCGGGTGCCGAGCAGGCCGACGCGGCGAATGCCATCGGCGGCCAGGCGCTGTGCCGTGGCATCTGCGATATGCAGCAATGGAATCGTGATCGAGGCCTCGATCTCCGGCGCTACCTTGTGCATGGTGTTGGTGCCGATCAGCAGGAAATCCGCCCCTGCGGCTTCCACGCTGCGCGCGGCCCGGCTCAGGATCTCGGCGGTGGCGTCCCAGTCGTCGGCATGCTGCAGCCGTTCGATCTCGGCGAAGTCGACGCTGTAGAGACACAGCTTGGCCGAGTGAAACCCGCCCAGGGCGGCTTTCACTCCTTCGTTGAGCGCACGGTAGTAGCTGACGGTGGATTCCCAGCTCATGCCGCCGAGTAGGCCGATGGTCTTCATGGTCATGCGTTCCCTCTGGTTGTCGTTATTCCATATCAGTTGCTACGCCGCTAGCTCAGGTTTCGTACTCGTCGTGACGCCGGTTCCATACGTAGGGTGGCGTCTGCGGCCAGCCGGGTGGGGACTCTTCCCAGCTTTCCTGGCGGCCATAAGGCGTCAGGTCCAGGTAGGTCCACAGGCTGCCCAGGTACTCCACGCCGCGCTTGCCGCTGAAGTAGGTGCGAAAGACCCGCTCGCCGTCGCGCAGGAAGACGCTGATGCCATGCCGCTCGCCGCGGTCGGTATCCGGCGCATGGCAGTTGCAGCTGGTCACGCCCATGTCCTGATTGAAGCTGCCGTTAAGCGACGAGACCCACGTTGGGTGCTGCCAGCCCATGCGCGCCTGGTAACGCTGGAGCTTTTCCAGCGGCGCCCGGGAGACCAGTACCAGGGTGGTATCGCGGGCGTTGAGGTGGGCGGGGTGAGTCATGGCGTCCACCACCCAGGAGCAGCCGTCGCAGCCGGCCTCCCACTCGGGCCCGAACATGAAGTGATAGACGATCAACTGACGGCGCCCCTCGAACAGGTCGAGCAGGGTGGTCTCTCCCTGTGGCCTTTCGAAGACGTAATCGGCGCGCACCTCGGTCATCGGCAAACGGCGCCGCGCGGCATTGAGCCTGTCGCGCTCACGTGTATGGGCCTTTTCGCGAGCGATCTGTTCGTTCAGCGCGCTGCGCCACTCCGCTTCGGAGACAATGGGAGGCAAGGGTGAGGTCGTCATGGAGTATTGCTCCTCAAGCCAGATTGAGTTGCCAGGAGACGCCGAAGCGGTCGTTGAGCCAGGCGAAGCGGGTGCTGAAGCCGTAGTCGCCGGGCGGCATCAGCGTCTCGCCGCCATCCGCCAGGGCTCGATGGAGGCGCTCGAATTCCTCGGCACTCTCGCACTCGACGAACAGCGATATCGAAGGCGTAAAGGTGAAGGGGTGTTTGATGTGGCTGTCGATGCAGGTATAGCGTCGCCCGGCCAAGGTGAACTCGGCCTGCTTGATGCTGCCTTCCCTGCCCGGCTCCTCGGGGCCGTAGTGTTCGAGCCGGACGACCTCGGCATCGTCGAACAGCGAGACGTAGAAGCGCATGGCCTGTTCGGTATCGCCTTCGAACATCAGCTGCGGGGTGATGTGATGCGGCATCGGTACTCCTCCTCCAGGTGCTCGAAGGTGGGCCAGAATGGGGCAGGCGGTTGACCGTGCAGCACGTTGGCCAAGATGCCCAGGTGGGAATGCCAGCCACCAGCCACGTTGACCATGGTGCCGTCATCGGCGAGGTGCCGGTGGGTGACGACCAAGCGCACCTGCTCGCCTGCCTCGCTGAGTTCGAAGATCACCTCCGAAGGGGCCTCGTTGCCGCCGCCCCAGGTCCAGACAAGCAGATGGGGCGGTTCGCAGCGCAGCACCTGGTGTTGCGTCGTGAAGCTGCCGTCGTACTGACGAAGGCGTTCGGTGGGCGGCGTTCTGTCGGGTGTCAGCTCGGTATTGTGGAAGTGTAGAGCAAAGGAACTGCCGGCCCGCGGCTCCATGGCGCCGGGGGCGAGCCACTGGGCACGCTTGCCCGATTCGGTGAGGAAGGCCCAGACCCGTTCGATGGGCCCCGGCAGCAGGCGCTCGAAGCGGACGCTCTCTTCGGCAATCCGCTCGCCGTAGTCGATGTCATCCATCCTGCCTCTTCTCCTTCGTCGATTTACCATCCGGGGCGGCCTGCAGCGCCGTTTCCAGCGCGTTCAGCCGCTGGCTCCAGAAGCCTTCGTAGAAGCTTAGCCACTGCTCTGCCGCCGCCAGCGGCTCCGGGCGCAGCCGGCAGTAGTGGGCGCGCCCTTCGATACGGCGTTCCACCAGCCCCGCCTGCTCCAGCACGCGAACGTGCTTGGAAACGGCAGCCAGCGAGATGGGGAACGGTTCGGCCAGCTCGCCGACCTTGCGCTCACCCATCGCCAGCCGCTCGAGCAGCAGGCGGCGGGTTGGGTCGGCCAGAGCATGGAAGATCTGATCCAAGTGTGCTTCGTTATATTCAACCATATGGTTGATATAGCCTTGGCAGGAGAAATTGTCAACTCCTTGGTTGAATGTCCTGAAGCTATCAGGGCGATTGAAACTTCTCCGCTTTACCTGAAGCTAACTTGAGGTATTAGCCTGCGCTACAAGGTTGCTCTACGAGATAAGTTATTTTTGAACGCAAAGGAGAGACGCCATGCAGGCTGTAAGGAATACCCAACCCCTTCATGAATCGACCCAGTGGGAGACGTCGGCGCTCGACCTCGACGCCTACCTGGCGCGTATCGGCTACCGTGGCTCCTTGACGCCCAGCCTGGAGACATTGAAGGGGCTGCAGCAGTCGCACCTCGCCGCGGTGCCGTTCGAGAATCTCGAGATCGTCACCGGTGGCGAAATTCGCATCGACCTGGAAAGCCTCCAGGACAAGCTGGTACGACGCCGGCGTGGCGGCTATTGCCATGAGCACAACACGCTGTTCGCCACGGTGCTGGATCGGCTCGGCTTCGAGGTCGCGGGGCGCAACGCGAGAATGCTGATGGGCGAGGATGCGAGCGTCGTCACTCCTCTCGGCCATACCATGCTGGTGGTGAAAGTGGCGGGCCACGACTGGATGGTCGATGTCGGCGTCGGCAATGTCGGGCCGCGTGAGCCGATCCGGCTCGAGGCGGACCGCGAGGTGAGTCATGGCCCCTGGGAGTATCGCCTGGAGCGCTCGCCGCTGGGGTATTGGCTGCTGCGTCATAAGCGCCTCGGTGAGTGGTTCAACATCTATCAGTTCAGTGACGAACCCTGCTATCGCGCCGACTCCGGCGAATACAACTATCTGGCTTCTCGCCATCCCGAATCGCCATTCGTGCGGCGCATCGTGGCTCAGCACAACGGCGCTGAGGTTCGGCTTGCGCTCACCGATCTCGAGCTGAAGATCTTCCGCCCGGGCCGGGAGCCGGAGCTGCAGCGGATTGAAGCCGATGCGCTGCCCGACGTGCTGCGCCAGCGCTTCGGTCTCAAGCTGGCGCCTGAGCAGGAGCGCGCGCTGTTGCAACGAGCCGAGACGCTCGTCGAGACCACCTCCGAAGGGGAGCAGCTCGGCACCTGAGGGCTCGCTAGAACCGGTTATCGGCGATTGCCGGCACCACCACCACCTTGACGTAGGCGCTGGGCGACAGCGCCAGCAGAGTGCGCACCAACTGCACCACGTCGTGCATGGGAATGAGCTCGCCGTCGCCGCGGCAGGCTGCACGCTCGAGCGGCACGCTCAGGTCGTCCTCGGTATTGAGATAGCCGAGCTGCAGGCAGGTTACCGCTAGGCGCTGTTCGCGAAACCCCTCGCGCAGCGCCTCGGCGATGCCGCGCAGGGCATGCTTGGTGGCGCCGAAAGCGACCTCCGGCCGGCCGTGGCCGGGCAGGGCGGAGGTCGAGCCGGTGAGTACGATACGCGGCGCACGGGAGCGCAGCAGCACGGGGAGCAGTGCCTGGATCAGCAGAATGGCACCGCTGACGTTGACCGTGACGATTCGCTGGATCTCTGCCGGGCTGTCGTCCAGGAAGCGGTAGTCGGGCTCGAAGGCTCGGCTTTCCCACAGCCCCAGGTTGTAGACCAGCACGTCGAGCCCCTGCGCTTCCACGGCTTCGGCCAGCGTGGCGGCCGCCCGCTCGGGGGAGGCCAGGTCGGCCTCGATCCAGTCGATCTCGAGCCCGGTGCGTACCGGCAATGGCTCCGGCATGCGGCGCGATACGCCGATCAAACGGTCGCCGTTATTGCCAAGCCCTTCGATGAAAGCCCGCCCCAGGCCCTGGCTCGCGCCCACGATCATCACGTTCATAGTGCCGCTCCTCGTTGTGCTGACGTTGCCCGCACCCTACGACCTCAAGCGCAGCTGAGGTCAAGCGCTGGGCTCAGCAAAGGCTACCGAGTGCTGTCTTGCGCTGCGCGCGACGCTCGGCCAGGGCCTGCTCGGCGTCCTCCTTCAGCGGCAGGCGCGAGGCCCACAGGATGTCGTCGCGCCGATGGTTCATGTCGTCGAGCATGTGGTCGTCGTGGGCCAGCAGCGGCAGATAGCGCTGGCGAAACCGCCGTCGACGCAGGTAGCGGTGAATCCGGGTCTCGATGGTATGGATCAGCCCTAGAGGCGGCATGGCCGGCATGTAGAAGTCCGGCTCGGGCGGCGGCGTAGAATGCTTGGCTTGCGTCGGCTTGGGCTGATGATGAAGCGGTTCGTACTGACTCATGTCGCACCTCCTCACGGGCCGCCACAGGCTGGCTGCCGTGATCTAGCTTGAAAGTGAGTGGAGGGTCGCGACCTCTTGCAGGACAGTGTCGCGCTTGCGATTGGATCAATCCAACGAAAAAGACTAGAGTCTCCTTTAAGATAAATTGAAAGGTGGCGCCATGACCCAACTGCCTTCCACTGCCCTGCATTCGCCGCTGCCGCTGCTCGATACCGACGTGCTGCGTACCTTCGTGGCGATTGCCGAATGCGGCAGCTTCACCCGGGCCGCGCGCCAGGTGTTTCGCACGCCCTCAGCGCTCAGCATGCAAATCAAGCGCCTCGAGGAGACGCTTGGCCATGCCCTGTTCGTCCGTGAGGCCCGCCAGGTACGCCTCACGCCCGAGGGAGAAACGCTACTCGGCTATGGGCGGCGCCTGCTCAAGCTCAACGAGGAGGCGGTGACGCAGTTCCTCGCACCCAGCGTGTCGGGGCGGCTGGGCTTCGGCACCACCGATGACGTGGGCACGCGCATCCTGCCCGGTGTGCTGGCGCAATTCGCCCGCTCGCACCCGGCGGTTCAGGTCGACGTGGTGGTGGGCAGCAGCCGTGAGATGCTGGCCCGACTGGAAGCCGGAGAGCTCGATCTGATTTTGGTGACCGCCGGCAACCCGGGGCAGGAAATACGCGGCGAGATCGTGCACAGCGAACCGCTGGTGTGGGCGGGACGGGAAGGCGGGCTTGCCGCGCAGCGCTCGCCGCTACCGGTGGCGCTGGCCCACTCCGGCTGCGCTTGGCGGGGCATGGCCCTCGAAGCCCTGGACCGGGCCGGCTTGAGCTACCGCATCGCCTACTCCTGCGAGCACTGCGCCGGCCAGGAGGCGGCCATGCTCGCCGACCTGGCGGTGGCACCGTTTCCGCTGAGCCTGGTGCGACCGCCGCTCAAGCGCATCGATCCCGGCCTGCTGCCGCCACTGGGTGAATATCAGCTGGCGATGGTAAGACGGCCCGGCGCCGATCAGGCATGCGAAACGCTGGCAGGGCAGGTCATGGCGGCCTTTCAGAAGCTCTGAGGCGCGACTCACTGCACCGTATCGTTGGGGCGATAAAAGAGGAAAGCCTCGGTTTCGACAGTCAGCAGAAACTCGTTGGCCCAGTGGGGGTGTACCGTGCGGTCGTGAAAATAGAGTGCGCCGTCGGTGTGGTCGGGCAGCTCCCGGTTCAGCGCCTGGCGCGCCACTTCCTTGGCCACTTCATAGGCATCGCCCTCCACCACCTCATCGGGGCGACCATCGCACCACCACGAGAACTGGCATGGGCTCTGCTCCGAGCCCTGCTTCACCACCTCGCAGACTGTGTTGGGAAATTCCTCGCTGGCAAGCCGGTTGATCACCACGTTGGCGACCGACTCCATGTCGCGGCCTTGTACTCCCTTGGCTTCCCAATAGATGCTACGCGCCAGGCAGGTAAGCGGCTCTTCCAACGGGTCGCTGCCCACCGGATCGATGACCTGCGCCTCCTGCTCCTCGAGCGGCTCTACCGGCTTGCGGACTTCCACATCAGGCGCCACGACCTGCTCCAGTACCTCGGCCTTGCGTACGGCTTCTTCTGCCTGCACCGCAGTATCGGCCAGCACGGCCGAGATGGGCAGCGCCAGAGAAAGCCAGCCGGCCAGCAGCGGAAGGCGCATGGAGGAACCTTTATTGTGTCGTTATGGTTCGCGAAGTGAAGAGATTACGTAACGAGTATAGCGGTCCGGATGTACTGCCCTACCAACGCCACCGTATGGTTTTCATCCTACGGCAGGGAACAGGCGGCGTGGCACCCACCACAGGAAGAACGCCATACCGATGAGCTCTACCAGTGACTGGAACACGACGACGACTACGGCCAGCTCGTAGGAGGCGGGCAGGGAAAGGGCCAAGGGAAGCACCACGAAGGAGTTGCGTGTGCCCAGGCTGAAGGCTAGCACCCGCCCCTGGGCGGTAGGGAGCTTCCACAAGGATGCCAGCAGCCGAGCCAGGGCGGCCGCCAGCAGCAGAAAGCCGATGAAGGTGAGCAGCAGCCCGCCGAGCAGCGGCAAGGAACCGGCAACGACATTCACTTGAGTGGCAGCAATACTGAACACCACCAGCGCCAGTAGCGGCACCGGCAGCCATCCCAGCCGCTCGATGCCGGCTGCGCGCTTGAGATGGCCCTGGGCCCACTTCTCGGTGATGAAGGCCAGCAGCAAGGGCAGCAGAATCAGCCCGGCAAATGCCAGCAGCAGCTCACGCTGCACCAGGGCGAGGCGCAGGCTTTCATCCACGAACAGCCAGAGGTAGAGAGGCAGCAGCGCAAGCTGCAACAACAGGCTCACCGGGGCGAAGGCGATGGCGTACTGCGCCTTACCGCCGCCCAAGTGAGAGAAAGTGATGAACCAGTCGGTGCACGGCACCAGCAGCACCAGCAACAGGCCGAGGCGTACCGCCGGCTCGGTGACGAACAGGCTTGCCAACCCCCAAGCGACGAGCGGCAGCAGGACGAAGTTGCCGACCACCGCCGCGGCCAGAAAGCGCGTGTCGCGCCAGGCGGCGCGCAACTGCATGAGCGGCACCTGGGTGAAGGTCACGTAGAGCAGCGCCCCCAGCAAAGGCCATAGCAGCGCTTCCAGCACCCCGACCCGCTGCGGCAAAGCGCTACCCAGCGCCAGGCCCATGGCGATGAACGCCAGATAGACCAGGACCTGATACTTCTCGAGCGTCTGACGGGTCAAAGCGACTGCCTTGTCAGTTTGGGTTGGGCCAATGTCGAAGCGCCTCATCGATGCGCTTTTTGAATCGGCTGACCTGATCGGTGGTGAGTCTCTCGCTCTTGTATAGAGACAGTACCTTGAGGCGGCAGTTAGGAGCGCATGTTCGAACGATGGCCGTTTTCAATACACGCTTGACAGGCTGCCACAGCACCAGCTTGTCGACCCACCAGGGCGAGCCTAGAGAAGTCACCACCAGCATGTGGCGCAGCCGATGTAGGCGGGGTGTGATAGGGCCGTAATCGTCGGCATGATCGTAGGCCACGCCTGGGGCCCAAACGCGATCGAACCAGCCCTTGAGGATAGCGGGAAAGCCGAACCACCAAGTGGGAAAGAGCAGAACTATGGCCTCGGCCGCAAGTAACCGCTCGATTTCGGCATTCACCAACTGCCGCTCGTAATCGTCGAAGTAGCTGCGGCGCTCCTCAATCGTCAGAGCGGGGGTGAACCCTCGTGCGTAGAGGTCTTCGACTTGCACGGCATGTCCCGCTCGCTCGAGCGCCTCGACAACATGAGTCGTCAGCGAAGCACAAAGACTTTCCGCGAGTGGGTGCGCTTTAACCACGAGGCAGTGCATCGATTTCCCTCATGAAATCGGCAGGAAAACCGGAGCGTAGCAGATCGCTCTTGGCTTGGCTGTTATTGCGCCTATCATCTTGACCTCAATTTTACTTGAGGTTTTACGCTTCAGCTGTGTAACCACGCAAAGGAGCGAATCATGCAGCGCGTTCAAGCGGATATTTGGGAAACCGAAATGGAGAGTCCCTTTCCCGGACTGACCGTTCACGCCTATCTGCTGACCCGGGACGAGGGCAATGTGCTTTTCTATAACACCGGCTATCAGCATGAGATCGATGAAATGGCGGAGCTGGGCGGTGTGGCCTACCAGTACCTGAGCCATCAGGACGAGCTGGGGGAAACGCTCAAGACCATCCACCAGCGATTCGGAGCCAAGCTGGGCGGCCACCGCGCCGAGCGGGACGAGTTTGCCCGCTATCGCACGCCTGACATTCTGTTCGAGCGGCGCGAGATGCACCTGGGCAACGTCGAGGTAATCCCCACTCCGGGCCACAGCCCGGGAAGCACTTGCTTCCTGGTGCACTCACCTCACGGCAAGCGCTACCTGTTCACCGGAGACACCCTCTACCGTGGCGAGAAGGGCGATTGGCACGCCGGCTTCATTCCCGGTCACAACGATGAAAAGGATCGCGAACAGCTGGCCGAGAGCCTGAGGCTGCTGCGCGAACTCGAGCCGGACGTGGTGTTCGGCAGTGCCTTCGCCGGGGATACGGGTTTTGAGGAAACGACACCAGAGGACTGGAAACGCCATGTCGATGGCGCCCTGGCGCGGCTGCTGGGTTGAGAGGGCGTATTATCGGGAAAGAGGCTGGCTCACTGCCCCAGGAGCAACTGCCAGTACCCGACATCGATCCATCGATCTTGCTTGTAGCCAATCTCGCGGAATTGAGCGACTTTCTCGAACCCAAGCGCCTCATGCAAGGCGATACTGGCGGCGTTGGGCAGTGCGATGCCACCCACCACGGTATGCAGGGGGCGCTGGCGAAGCTCATCGATCAGCGCTGAGTAAAGCCGGCGCCCGACTCCCTTGCCCGTCACGCTCGGGTCCAGATAAATCGTCGCTTCCACCGAACCGCCATAGGCGCAGCGACCCTTCCAGCTCGAGGCGTAGGCGTAGCCAATTACCTTTCCTTCCACCTCTGCCACCAGCCACGGAAGCCGGGCAGCCTGGGTCTCGGTGATTCTCCGAGCCATCTCCTGGGGCGGGATAGGCTCCACCTCGAAGGTGATGCAGGTGTTGGCAATAAAGGGGTTGTAGATCGCGGTAATGGTGGCCGCATCGCTGGCTTCAGCAGGACGAAGGGTAACTTCCATGGTGGATGGCATCTCTCTATCTCTATGGTCAGCCGGGGGCAGCCAGGGTCAGGCCGCCGGCGCCGCCAGGCTGAGCACCTGGGCGGTGAGCGTGGCCGTGTCGAGCATCAGCATGGCTTCCTGTTCGCCGTCCAGGCTAGCGACACGCTTGCCGCGGTCGATCCAGGCCGCCGAGCGGCCCCCGCCGGAACCACCGTCGCACGGCCCCACACAGTTGGCCATCAGAATCGTCATGGCGTGAGAGCGTGTGAAGGTGGCGTAGTAGGCATGCGCCTCGTCCATGCCCGGTGCGAACTTGGCCACGCTGGCCAGGTAGACGTCCGCCCCTAGGCTGGCCGCCGTGGCGACATGATCGGGCTGCAGCGACTCGTAGCAGATTGCCAGGGCCAGACGGTGCTCGCGGGTTTCGATCACCATCGGCTTCTCGCCGGAGGAGAAGTAGGGCAGTTCGTCGTCGTGCAGCCGCTGCTTGGCGTAGGCCTGACGCCCCGAATGGGGCTGAAACACCACCATGCCTATCTGCGGTTTCGTCGAGGTGACCAGCGGCAGCCCCACGCCGATCACGATCTCATGGGTGTCGCTCAGGCGCTGGAACACCTCCAGCCGCGGGTCTTCCGGGTGGGTGGCAAGTCCCTTGGCCAGCGTCGGCTCGTAGCCGGTCAGCGAGAGCTCGGGGAAGAAAATCAGCTCGGCATCGTGCGCTGCCGCCAGTTCGATGAACTCGGTGTGGCGTGCCACGTTCCCTTCGATATCGCCCGTTGTCGAGGCGTACTGCACGGCACACAGCTTCATCGGTTCGCTCCTTCTCGCGGCCCTGCGCTAAGAGTAATGCATTTGGGGCAGTCATTCTCCAAACAGATTCGAGTTGCCTACTTCAGCTTCGATACGCTCTTTTTCGGCTGCGGTCAACGGAGTTGCACGAAGCTTTCCTAGCCACTCTTCTTTTTTATCAGGCCATTCGAGAGCGATGCAAAGTTCTACTAAATTGGCATAGGCTATTGCTCTTTCTAGTGGCGATGCCTGCTCTCCGTGCCTACGCAATGCGGATGTGATGACTCTAACTGCGGCTTGATCATCGTTCTTGTACTCGCGATAGATTCGAGCGCCATCAAGAGATTTTGCTAGCCCCTTGAGATTTTTGGAACCACCATATTCCAGCTCTGCCGGCTCGTCGCGGCGAATGAAGATGATCGTATTTCCCGAGGGATCAATCAGAGAAAACCGAGAGGCGCCCTTACGGTAGCGTGTTATCCTAGGGCATCCTTTTGACAGTACTTTGCCATATGCTGCCCGCATGGCCTGTGAAAAAGCCGCATGATACGGTGCTACAGAATCCACCATGATCAGACAACCACCGCTTCTTTCCTGAGTAGGATCAAGCCCATCCGGTGGATTCTTGAAATGCAATTCAAACCCGCTCATCTTGAACGCCAAGTAGAGATAGGGCTTGGTTTGTTTCCAAGTTACTTCGAATCCGAGAGCTTGGAAAAACTCCAATGTGTTCTCTGCTGAGATACATGGGAGTAGTGGTACTGTGGCTTCATTTGGTTTAATGGCTTCCTCAATCATATTGGTATCTTTACCTCTGAGTGCGCCCTCTCTCAACCAGTAGCTGTCAGTGGTTGCGTCGAGGTGACCAGCGGCAGCCCCACGCCGATCACGATCTCATGGGTGTCGCTCAGGCCGCCAGTTCGATGAACTCGGTGTGGCGTGCCACGTTCCCTTCGATATCGCCCGTTGTCGAGGCGTACTGCACGGCACACAGCTTCATCGGCCCGCTCCCTCTCGCCTGGCTTTCCGGTAAGCGTAAGCCATTTTTCGAAACCACCACAACGGCCTGCCGTCGATGACCGCAAGCCCAAGCCCGATCAACCCCATTCCGGCCAGATGGCGCCACTCCAGCCGCTCGCCCAGCACGAAGATACCCAGCAAGATGGCGCTGGCCGGAATCAGGAACGTGACCAGCAGCAGGTTGGTCGCTCCTGCGCTTGCCAGCAGGCGGAAATAGATCAGGTAGGCCAGCGTGGTGGAAAACAGCGCCAGACCTAACACCGCCGCCCAGGTGTCCAGCCCCGGCCACGGCTGCTGCCAGAAGCGCTCCACCAGCAGCGCCAAGGGTAAGAGTACCAGCGCCGATGCCGTGACCTGCCCACAGGCAGCAACCAGAGGCGAGCAGGCCAGTGCACCAAAGCGCCGCCCGAACACCCCGGCAAAAGCATAGGAGAGCGCGCCAGCCAGCACCGCAAGCTGTGCCCACGAGTGGCGGGTGGCACCTTCATGAACATCGGCGCCCAGCATGTACACCACGCCGGCAAAACCGATTGCCACGCCCGCAAGGCGCGCCGGGGTGAGAGGCTCGTCGCGGGTCAGGAAATGCGCCACGACGATGGTGAAGAAGGGCGTGGTGGCATTGAGAATCGACGCCAGGCCGCTGGCGATATGCCCCTGACCCCAGGCGATCAGGCTGAAGGGAATCATGTTGTTGAGCAGGCCCATGCCGAAGAAGGCCATCCACAGCCGCGGGTCGCGCGGCATGCGCTGGCCCAGCAGCAGAATCAGCGCGTGCAGCGCCAGCGCCGCCAGCCCCACGCGCAGGGCCACGATGGTGAGTGGCCCCAGCTCCGCGACCGCCACCCCGACGAAAAAGAAGGAGCCGCCCCACAGTACCGACAAGGTCAGCAACAACACCCACTGCGTGAGTCCCATGCTTCGATCGATCGTCTTCATCGCTGTACTCCGGTTGGTAATGAAGCAACCTAGGGCATCAAGGCGACGAGGGAACTCCGCTTCTTGCGCTGGAAGTTAAATAGCCGACTGCGTGCCGATCCGGCAGGGTGGGTGGTGGCAGTAGGGCCGTTCATCACTCCCTTTCGTATTTCAGGGTTTCTCTGGAATATCCGCAGCGCAAGTGGCTGCGAGCGTCGTACTACGTGCGAGGAAGTCAGTGATGAGACGCAGCTCGTCCTCGCTGTACTCGGACCAGAGAGCGAACATGCGTTGCTGCATCGGGCCGTATACGCGTGCTATCGGCTCGATGGCGTCTTGCTGGACCACGACCACCGTGCGCCGCCTGTCGCGCTCGTCAGCTTCGCGCTTAACGTAACCGGCCTTCTCGAGCCGATCGATGAGGGCGGTAGTGGCTCCCGGCGTGAGGCCGGTTGCGCGTGCGATATCCCCGGCCAAGGCGCGGCCTTCCATGGTCAAGAGGTCCAGGACCTCCAGGTCCGTCGTATGCAGACCGAAACGGTCGGCCACCACGTGGCTCGTCAGCACGCTCTGTGCTCCCAGCTTTCTGACCCGCTCGCCAAGCGCATCCAGCAGCCTCTGTTTTGACTCGTTGATCGTGTCGGACATGAGCGCCTTATCCTCCAAGACGTGCTGCGACGATGAGAGCGCCCAGCAAGGCCGCACAGGTGGCGAGGTCGAACGGCAGTCTCAAGAGGCTGCGCTGCACCCAGCGTTGCGCCTCGTGCTGCTCGACCGTGGCCGGATCGGCGCGCTCGAAGGCGAGAGCTCGCGGGATGAAGTCGAGCGCAGACCAGGCCCGCATCGCCACGTGGCTCAACAGAGCGATCAGCAGCAACAGACGCACCGAGGGATGCGCCCATGCCAACACCAGCGAAGCCAAGAGCAGCAGCTCGAAGGAGAGGTGAGCGGGAATCCAGAATCGCTTGCGCGATACACCACCGCGGTCGGGTTGGATGAGCTCAGGACGCTTGGGCCAGGCTGGGTCGATGACGGAATACTCGTACGCGCCACCGCCCAGCCGGATGAGGGCCAGCGCAGTGGCTAGAGCGAGAACGATGATCATGAGGGGTGTCTCCACGGTCCAGGAACGACATCGGTGGAGATAGTTTAATCATCGAAATATTTTATCGTAAAGATATTTTTATCATCAAAATACCTTTCCGAGGATTGGCGACATGACGATGCGCAGGGTGGGGCTGTTTTAGCCCTCCCGCTGCAGCTTCTCGCGCCGCGCCACTTCTGCCTCCGTGGGCGGGTCCATGGCGAAGTCACCGGTTTGCACTGCACTTTCACGCTCATACTGGGCAATCACGATGCCGTTGGGCGAAACCCGCTGGGCGGCGAGCTTGAATGCCGCTGGCGCTGTGCCATCGTCGAACAGCTTCTTGCCTTTCCCCAGTACCACGGGGCAGATGAACAGCTTGAGTTCATCGACGAGATCGTTGGCAAGCAGGGTGTGAACCAGTTCGGTGCTGCCCTGGGTGACGAGCGCCGGTCCTTCCTCCTGCCTCAGCCTGGCAACATCGGTGGCTGCATCGCGCAGTGCCACTGAGTCTTTCCAGGTCAGATCCAGGCCTTTTCGGGTCGCCACGTACTTGGTAATCGAGTTGAAGGTCTTGGCAATGGAGTCGTCCGGTCCTTCCTCGGCATAGGGCCAGTGGGCGGCGAAGATGTCGTAGGTCTTGCGCCCGAGCAGCAGATCGAAGGGCTGACCGAACAGCTTGTCGATCTCCTCGCCGAATACTTCATCCACCAGTGGTGCCACCCAGCCGCCGTAGCGAAAACCGCCGGTCGGATCTTCCTGCGGCCCGCCGGGTGCCTGCATGACGCCGTCCAGGGAAACCATCGCGCCAACGATCACTTTACGCATGTGCTGATTCCTCGTGATTTGATTGTTCAGCCAGTATTCGAACGAGCTGCTCGGGAATCGACAGACGGGTAGCTACAGCTCGCGACACATCCAAACGCTGGGGATCGTCTTCGAAAAGCCCACTTTCTCGTAAGCGTGGCGTGCCGGCGCATGGCTTTCGTCAGCCCCAGTTGCAACCGTGGCGGCACGCATGCCGGCCGCTTTCATCCGCGATAGCGCGAACTCGTACATAAGGGTGCCGACCCCCTGGCCTGAGTGCACTGGATCAACCGCATTGAGACCTATCTCACCCACCCGACTTTCCCGGTTCAGTTGGAATGCAACGAAGCCGACGATACCCTCGGCTCCTTCGGCAACATGAAGCTGCCACGGGGAGGCTGGCACCAACAGGGAAGTCAGTAGTGTGGATTGCTCCTCATCCTCACGAGCCTGCACGATCTCGTAGAGCGAGTCGCCCAGTAGATCGCGAAAAGAGGCGAAGATAGGAGCGAAAGCTGCCGCCCGAATGCGCTCGAGGGTAGGAAGGTCGTGCTGAGTTGCCTCTCGTATGCGCCAATCGTTCATGAGCCAGTACCTCATCGACATGGTGTTGAGTCAGAGTAGGCTGCCTTTCGGCGAGCCACCCTGTGAGGGCGCTGCCGTGCTTGGCCGCTGCGGCAACTTCTGGCACCGTGCAACCATGATGGCATTTGCCACGATGATACCCCGCCTATCGACAACCGGAGCTCGCTCATGTCTCGCGCCATCGAAATCCCCGCTGCCGACGGCACCATCGACGCTTATGTGTTCACGCCCGAGCGCGCCGAAAGCCCGCTGCCGGCCGTGGTGCTGTTCACCGATATCGGCGGCCTGCGCCCTTGCTATCACGAGAAGGCCCAGCAGGTGGCGGACAACGGCTACGCCGTATTGATGCCCAACGTTTACTACCGCAGTGCGCGTGGCACCGTCGTGCCGGAAGGCAAATCCTTCCGCGACCCGGACGTGCGCCCGACGCTGTTCGGCTATGCCGGCCAGCTCACGCCCGAAGCGCAGTCCCGCGACTTCGCCGCGCTGCTGAAATGCATCGATGACGAGCCCGAGTTCGCGGATGGCAAGATAGGCGTGGTGGGTTACTGCATGACTGGCGCCACCGCGCTGCGTATGGCAGCCGAACACCCTGACCGCGTTGCCGCCGCAGCCGGCTTCCACTCGGCCAACCTGGCCACCGCCGGCGATCCGAACAGCCTCGTGCACGTAGTCGGCAGCATCGAAGGGCGCGTCTATCTCGGCCACGCCGACAAGGACGAACTGCTACCCCCCGACCAGATCGCCCGCCTGGACGAAGCCCTGGCCAAAGCCGGCGTGCACTTCACCACTGAACTCTACAAAGGGTCCGCTCACGGCTTCACGGCCAAGGACGCCCCCAGCTACGACGCAACCGCCGATGCGCTGCATCACAAGCGGTTGGCGATGTTGTTGGGAGAGGTGTTGTAGAGGGAGTTGTGGTATCAGCTGCCTCAGGAGGCGGGGCCGCGGTGGGGGAGAGGTATCTTTGGTTAAGGAGTAGGGGGGCTGGTTATCAGCTTGTGTCTTCTTTCGGCCAGCAGCGGACGTTTGGCTTTAGTTAATGTGGCGCCCACCTCTACACACGGTAAACAATGAGAGCAGAGGGTAGTTTGTCACCCTTGGGTAAAGGTTGCATTTTATTTTTTCTCAAAAGGGAAGAGTATCTTCTTCTTGAAGGGCATCTGAAATAGAATTTACCATCTGTTTCGCCGAAGAATTAAGCGCTTCAATCACTCCATCATCAATAAGTACCATATCGCCATTAATTGTTTTTCCGTTGCGATGTACCAAGTCATGCCTCTGTGTCACAAACCTCTGCATTATAGAAATATCAGGAAATTCTATGCCGAACGTTTGCTGATACATTTCTTTGACCGCAGGTAGTTTGTGATAAATAGTGCCAACCATAATTGTTTTTGCTTTTTCCCTCATATTTCTTGCTGTGGTAAAAACGTCGCTAACGGTGATCTTCTGTTTTTTAAATTCAGGGTGCGTGGCAACAAAATTTTCTAAGTAAATCTCAGATGACAGGGTTTTGTTAATGAATGCGTCAGATAGGTAAGTTTCAAGAGTGCCAATTATGCTAATAAAAAGTTGTCTTAGAAGTAGCTCTCTAAGCCCTGGATCATCAATGTTCAGATCGCGAAGCTTATCAATATTTTCGAGTTCGGTAAAAAATCTATCCTTATATTCTACGTTATCAAAAATCGCACCCAGCTCATACTCATCATCAGCGCTTCGTTCTAGCGCCCATGGTGATAGACTAACTGTCAAGTTTCGATCTAGATAAGGGATCTTTGCTAATATCTCCTTGTCGTTATCTTTGTCAAACGTTACCACGTACCCATAAACAAGACCATCTTTAGAAATATTTGCAGATAGCTCATAGTCCAATGAAATTAGCTCATCCCATGAAATGTCGAGCGCATCCGCAAGGCGTATATAACGGTCTTCTTGCTCTTCCAGGTGTTTATCTTTTAGTCCGCCCATGGTTTTTCCTTTTGTTAGATCACAGCTCGCCATTTACTACCGAAAGCATGAACGATTTCCTGTGCTTTTTTAGCTCGTCACTAGTTAGCTTTGAGTCAGACATCTTTGCTATGCGAGTTTCATTGCCGCTTTCAAGTCGGGTGCGAAATGCATCGAACTTGTATCCATGATTATTCTTTTCCTGAGAAAAACGAAATGTTTGGTTGCGTGAAACACCAAGATAATCTCCTGTGGCGTCGGTCGTCCAATATCCACCTAGAGCGATTGCTTCGAGTGCTCGCCGCATGTCCAGTGCTGATTGAAATCTGTCGGCAGGGTCAGCTTTAGTGGCCTTTGCGATGACTCTAGCTACCGATGGAGGAATGAATGGCAAGTAGTCCTGCTTTCTTGGTAGTTTACCTTTTGCTTTTAGCTCTTCGAACTTTGCATTTCCAACGCTGCTGCGTAAATCGCGAATGCTTCCGATACCGTTCAGTAACCTGAATAACGTTAGCCCCACTTGGTATATGTCAGTCAATAGAGTGATATTGCCAGTTGCAATCGTCTCTGGCGCCTTATGAAGAACGTATGCATTTGGCGCCTTCGCCGGTTTTAACCCTGGTGAGGCACACGAAATTCCATAATCCGTCAGAATCCCCTCGCCCCTTGGGCCAATAAGTATGTTGGAAGGTTTTACATCGTTGTGAAAAAGACCTGACTCATGGAGGTACTCAAGCCCTCGGAGTATGTCGATGGTAATCCTGATTGCCTCGGTCATTGGCATAAAGTTCGACGGATTTAACTGTGTAGTAGCAGATCCATTTGGGTGATAATCCATAGCAATTACCACAACATTGCCAGATGGAGTTGTGACAACATCCGCATAGTGAACGTGGATCACGTTCGCGTGCTCAAGCCTATTTCCGACTTTCGCTTCGTTCAAGTGCTCCGCCACCGGAGCCATACTTTCATCTAGAATCTTTATGGCAACGTCCCTAGCCAAAGTGAGGTCATGCGCGAGCCACACTTCTCCGAAATGTCCGCCGCCAATGTGATGCTGTAATTGGTACTTATACAGCTGGTCTCCTGCATTGAACTTCGGTGCTGGCACTAGACTCCTCCTCTCAACGCCCAAGCTACCATGATTGCGTCAGCGATTTGTTCGTTCCAATATTTATCCGTAGAACCAACTTTAGACTCGGCGCGCTCCTTGACATTTGTTCTCTTGGCGCCGATTTGGCTGTAAAGACGTGTACAGACCGGGATGTTCGCATCCTTAGAGGCCAGCAAAACTGCGGCGTCAAGATACGAAGCCAGGCGAGTTGATTTGGTATCGCTTCGAGCATATTCGCTGGTCTTGATCGCTACCAGGTCAATGTCCTGATTTTGCCTGAGTATTCTGTCGACCTCCGATTTCTGCCAATGGATTATGTCCTCGACTTCCGTTACGCCAGCTGGCACCTTGATTATGTGTTCAGAGTTTTGGTTTAGGAAATCGATGTTGGTCCCGTCAGAGTCTAACAACGCAAATCTCAATTGCTTTGGTGCAGTTCTAATTCCAAGCACCTTCATGCAGGCCTCCTTATTGTGTTTATGATCTAGCAGGTATTAGACCGCACGGTCTGATATCGGATGGACGCGCATGCACGTTCATCAATGTTATACTGCACGGCACTTTCCTCCTAACCCATTGAAGAATATAAGCATTAAGAATGGCTCGGCTATATAGCACCAGTCACCGCGCATGTCACATAACAAGGATGAACGAGCATGCCGCCTTTGCTGCAAAGTCCACTTCGGGTCGAAACCAGCCACCTTCTCTATGTGCCTATCCTCCTTCACCCCACCAACTCCACCTTATCCCAATCTCCACCCACCGAATCGAGCAACTGTTTCAACGCTGGGCTCTTGTAGGTGAAGTGCGGGTCGTCCCAGCGCTGGCGCACGCTTCGGTGCACGCAGGGCTCCAGTGTGCGTTGCTGTGAGCGGCGCATCACGCGGTAGAAGCCTTTTACTCGTTGTGCTGGATGCCGGTATGGCGCGGGTTGAGGGCGCTGTGGAAGTGCGGTTCCAGGGCTAGCCCGCAGCTTTCGGCTTCGCTGGCCATCCACTTCCCGGCGAAGTCGCCGAGTTCGCGCTTTTCGTAGCCGCCGCCGACATCGGTGTGCACGCCGGCGAACCATACCTGTTTCAGGTCGATACCGAGCTTGGGTGTCCACAGGGTTGGCTCGAAGTCCTGGCGGTTCTCGTCGATGGAAACGGCATGGCGGGCGTGGCGGATGATGCTACTGGGTTCGGTATCGTGGAACAGGTAGCGGGAGGTGCCCAAGGTGCCGAGGAACGGGGCGGGTATGCCCAGCGAGCCGACGGTGTCCCACACGCCGATGAATTCGATCTCGGTCTTGTCGGCTACGGCATGCTTGCGGCGAAAGTCCGTGGCCTTGCTCCCACCGGGGGCGGAACTCTTGGGACGTTGACGATAGAGCTCGTAGGCCTCGCTGACTCTCTCGGCGCACTCGCGCCGGAGCAAGCCGCAGTTGCGTATCAGGCCCGCCAGGGAGCGAACGGTGTAGGCGCCGCGGCTGAAGCCGAACAGGAAGAGCTGATCGCCGGGCTCGTAGTTGTGCACGACGAAGCGATAGCAATCCATGATGTTCTTGTCGATGCCGGCGCCGGTAGCGCCACCGCGAATGCGGTCGCCTTCGGTGCCCACGCCCTGGTCGTAGTAGACGACTTGCTTGGTGTCGGCCTGGCAGCAGGGGGCAATGCCGCGTGCCAGGCGCAATACGTGTGTGGGGTTCTCGCTCTCGGCGCATTGCCAGGTGCCATCGGCGCAGATGACGATGCGTTTCATCCTGCTCCCTCCCTGCGTGACTATTACAAACGTAATCACGATGTTTCAGTCTCGCTACGCGAATTGACCGAAAACTGACCTGAGTCTTATGAATTGACGTTATGGCTTACACAGGTGTGGCAGAGGGCTTACAACGAAGGGCGAGGATCCTTTCTTTCAGCGGCACCGTGCATACATGAAGCAGGCCCGGGGTTCAGCTCCCAGGTTGGGGTGCACCACGTAGCGCTCGAGGCGGCCTTCTCGGTGAAAGCCGCACTTTTCCAGCAGGCGGGCAGAAGCCAGATTATCCACATCGCAGGTGGCCTGAACGCGATATGTATCGGGCAGAGCCAGGCAGAGCTCGGTCAGTGTCGTGAGTGCTTCTGGCATGAGGCCGCGCTGCCAATAGCGGCGTGCCAGCACATAGCCCACATCGACAATATGTCCCCGTGGCCGGGCATCCAGCATGCCGATAGGTTCGTGCTCTTCACGCTGCAAGGTCAGGACGTAGGGGAAGTGAGTGCGCGCTTGCCAGCCCTTTATGCAGGCATCGATGAATTGCTGCGTCTCGGCGAGTGCCTGGTGTGGGCGCCAGATCAAGTAGCGGGTGACTTCCGCATCGGTCGTGTACGCCTGATACAGGAGCGGCCCATCGGTGGGGCGGGGTTCCCGCAGGACAAGCCGCTCCGTTTCGATACGTGAGGGAAGCATGGTGTGGCCTTGATTGCTGGGCGTCTCACTCATCATATGAGACATTCGAGCGCGGTGAGTTGGGCGCCTGTTCGTCCAGCGATTGTCGGTACTTGATGCAGCCTTTGATGAACTCCGGCCATTCGGGCACCACGGGAACCGGGTCTGTCTTGTCGGGCAGTAAGGCCCACAGTGCCGGATGGTGCCAGCACAGGTCGTGTCCGCTGCAATCTCGGTGTTCGCGGATGCCTTGGCGGAGCCGTTTGGCTTCGTCGATCAGCTCCTCGCGGGTCATTCGTTCGAGGTCTTCATCCATGGGTGCCTCCATAGGGTGTCCGCTAGCCGTCCGGCTCCTCACGTGACGGCCTGGTGGCATCGGTTGGGTGCACGCTGCGGTATTGGCGCAGTATTGTTGAGCAGGCTGGGGTGCGCAATTTTGCGGGCTCTCCCGTTGGCAGCCCATCGCCTTGCCAGGGCGATGGGCTGCCGGGTGATGCCGTGGTTATGCGGCCGGCTGTGGAATCCGGGCGATCACCTTGATTTCGAAGTCGAAGCCCGCCAGCCAGTTGACGCCGACGGCGGTCCAGTTGGGGTAGGGCGGTTCGCCGATTGCCTTGGTGCGAACTCTGTCGATCGCCTCCCACTGGGCAGCGGGATCGGTATGGAAGGTGGTGACGTCGACGATATCGTCGAAGGTGCAGCCGGCAGCTGCGAGAACGGCCGAGAGGTTGTCGAAGGCGAGCTGAACCTGGTTTTCGAAATCCGGCTCGGGAGAGCCGTCCTCGCGGCTACCGACCTGGCCCGAGACGAACAGGAAGTCGCCCGAGCGGATTGCCGCCGAGTAGCGGTTGATCTCATAGAGTGCCTGCCTTCCGGCAGGGAAAACTGCATCGCGTTTGGCCATCGTTCTACTCCGGTTCTGAATCCGGTGACTGGTGTCGCCAAGCCGGGTTTTCCTTTACCCGGCCGGCATTGATATACGGGCCGTATGTGAATTATGCTGGTCGCATACGTGGCGTATGTCAATACACATACGACGCGTATGCGAAATTTGAAGAGTGAGCGTGAGGAGAAGGCGTGGCGACGAAACGTGCGCAGAAGATGGAGGAAACCCGGGCCAAGCTCATTCGGGCTGCCCGAGAGGCCTTCGCGACCAAGGGCTATGCAGCGGCCTCGATGGATGAGCTGACCGCCGAGGCCGGGTTGACCCGCGGGGCGCTGTATCACAACTTCGGCGGCAAGCAGGGTCTGATGCAAGCGGTGGTCGATCAGATCGACCAGGAGATGGTAGAGCGCATGCTGGTCGTTCAGGCCCGCGCGGCAAGCCGCTGGGAAGGGTTGCTCGAAGAGGGTGTGGCCTATATCGAGATGGCGCTGGAGCCGGAAGTTCAGCGCATCATGCTGCTGGATGGCCCGGCGGTGCTTGGCGACCCCTCGCAATGGCCCAACCAGAACGCCTGCCTGCTACGTACCACGCAGACCATTCAGGCGCTGATCGATGAAGGCACGGTCAAGCCGGTGGATGCGGAAGCCGCCGCGCGCCTGATCAACGGTGCGGCACTCAACGCCGCCCTGTGGATTGCCGCCGCCGATGAGCCGCACGCCGTACTGCCGAAAGCCGTGGAGGCGTTCCGCCAGCTCGCGACGGGCTTGCTGCAAGCCGGGGGGTGAGGCCACAAGACGAGCCAGACAGGCCGATGCCTGGCTGGGCAATTCACTCACACATGCTGCAAGACGTTGATGAGTTTCCCGAAGGGGTCGCGAACGTAGAAGCGTCGCACGCCCCAGGGCTCGCTGACGGGGCCGTACTCGATGGGTACGCTCGCTTTCTCGAAGCGGGCCAGTGCCGCTTCGATATCGTCGACTTCGATGGAGAGATCGGGCACGGGCGTGCCGGAACCGCCTTCGATGCCGAAGCTCACCTGCACTGTCATCTTGGCGTCCGAGCCGTAGGTGCGGAACCAGCCGTGGTCCATGAGCAGGTCGAGGCCCAGGATGTCGCCGTAAAATGCCGCTGCCTTGTCGAGCTTCTCTGTCGCCGTGTTGGCCATGATGCGTTTCACTTTCATGATCGCCTCGGGGTGTCTTGTTGTGTGTTGTGAGTGCTGCCGATGCCGGCTGCGAAAGGCTTAAACATAGTCGCTTCACCATTGTGCTACCTGTTCTATTCTTTCCTTCGGCCCGTACTGTTCGGGCGTCTTTCCACCCCGAGGAGCTTGCGTGATGAGGAGCTTTCCATGAGCGGCACTCTCTATCGTCTTGCGGCCTTTACCGATGACCCGAGCGGCGGCAACCCCGCTGGGGTGTGGCTGGGCGAGGCGCTGCCCGAGCCGGCGGAGATGCAGCGTATCGCCGCCGAGGTGGGCTATTCCGAAACCGCCTTCATTGCCCCGGCCGAGGGTGAGCGGCGCACGGTGCGCTACTACAGCCCCGAGGCGGAGGTGAGCTTCTGTGGCCATGCCACGGTGGCCGGCGGCGTGCAGATGGGCCGGCTGAGCGGAGCGGGTAGCTACATGCTGGATACGGCGGTGGGCGAGGTGATGGTCACCGTCAACCAGGTGGAAGGGGAGTGGCAGGCCTCGCTGGTGTCGGTGACACCGGAGTTTCGCCCCGCCGAGCCCGAGCTGGTCGAGGAGGCGCGCGAGCTGCTCGGTTGGCAGGCCGATGAACTCGATCTCGATATTCCCCCCGCGCGGGCCTACGCCGGGGCCTGGCACCTGGTGCTGGCGTGCAAGGAGCGGGCACGCCTCGAGCGGCTCGAGTACGACTTCGAACGGCTCAAGGCGCTGATGCTGCGTGAGGGCCTGACCACGCTGCAGCTGGTGTGGCGTGAGAGCGAGGGGCGCTTCCATGCCCGCGATCCGTTCCCGGTGGGCGGTGTGGTGGAAGACCCCGCCACCGGGGCGGCGGCAGCGGCGCTGGGCGGTTACCTGCGCGATGCCGGTCTGCTTCAGGCGCCCGCTCAGCTGATCATCATTCAGGGCGAGACGATGGGCCGGCCCAGCCGCCTGCAGGTGGACATTCCCCTTTCAGGCGGCATCGTGGTGACCGGGCAGGCCGTGAGTCTGGAAGGCTGAGCCGAGCCCGATCGTCGACGGTCGCTTACGGCCTGAGCACCCAGTAGTCGTTCTGGATGTCGTGGGGCAGCTGGTGGACCTCGATGCCGCCGAAGCCGGCCTTGCCGAAGTATTCCCGAGCCTTCTCCCGGCCCCACATGGTTCCCAGCCCCTCGCCGCCCTGGGCGAGGGAAACGCTCATGCAGTGCATGATCGATAGGGTATAGAGCAGCGTCCCCATCGGGTGGTCGCGGTCGCCGTGGTGGTGGCTCGATGAGTGGATGTCCTGGGCCAGGTAGACGCCGCCCTGGCGCAGGGTGCGACGAACACCCTTGAGCAGGTTCAGCGGGTGAGCCTGGTCGTGAATGGCATCGAAGGTCGTGACCAGGTCGTAGCGTTGGGCCGGCGCCGTGAGGTCGAAATCGCTGAGGTCGCGCTCCTCGAAGCTCAGGTTGCCGAGCCCTCGCCGTGCGGCACGCTCTGTCGCCCAGCCGATGGCCTCCCGGGAGAGGTCGTAGCCGGTAAAGCGACTGGCGGGGAAGCGTTCGGCGAGTTTCATCAGCGCCAGGCCGCGACCGCAGCCGAGATCGAGCACGTCGATGCCCTGCTCCAGTCTTGCCGGGAGTTCCGGCGCCAGGGGCAGAATGGCGTCGAACAGCACGGGCAGCACGGTCTGGCCGCTGTCCTCGGCCATGACTTCGTGGAAGCGGGCATAGCGTGTATAGGGCACGCCGCCGCCGTGATGGAAGCATTCCAGCACGTCGTCCTCCACCTGGCCCATCAAAGGCAGGTACTGGGCGAATACGGCGAGATTGGCTTCGCCACTGTCGGTCAGCAGCGCGGCGTGCTCGGGAGGCAGTCGATAGGTCAGGGTCTGCGGGTCGTGCTCGACCAGGGCGGCGACCGTGGCGCCGCCCAGCCACTCGCGTACGTAGCGCTCATTGAGTTTTGCCTTGGCGGCAAGTTCACTGCGGGTGACCGGCTCGCCGTCGGCCAGATGGTCGAGCAGGCCGCTGCGATGAGCCAGCGAGATCAGCTGCAGCATGGCGGCTTCGTTGAGCGCGGTGACGAAGCGGCTCTCGAAGCCGGCGACGCGGGAGGCGTCGATAGCGACGGGAGCTTGGACTTGGGCTTGGGCTTGGGCTGTCATGGGGTGTCTCCTGAGTTGTTGTTAGTGATTCGTTAGGGCGTCGTTGGTGCTGCGGAGATTCCATTGTGGCGCTCACGGTTGGGTTACACTGAAGTCCCTACGGACAAAAACCGGCGGTTTCCGCCATGTCGACGCACAAACCCACCATCGCGCTGCTGGCGATTCCCGAAGTGGCGGCTTCCACCCTCTACGGGGTTTACGATGTCTTTGCCTCGGCGGGACGCGACTGGCCCGCTCTGATCGAGGGCAAGGCCGGTGAGTCGTTGTTCGTGCCGCAGGTGGTCGCTCGCTCCGGCAAGCGTGAATTGACCATCGCCAATGGCGTGCGCATCGTTCCCGACGCTGGCCTGGACTGGGTACCCGACGTGGTGTGTATCCCTGAGATCATGCTGCCGCCCGAAGCGGTGATCGAGGGGCGTTACAACGAGGAAGTCGCGTGGCTCAAGCGCTGCCATGCCGAAGGGGCCATTCTGGCGACTGCCTGCTCGGGCGCCCTGCTGTTGGCGGAGTCGGGATTACTGCGTGGCGAGGACGCCACCACCCACTGGGCCTACTGCGACGTGCTGGGGCGCTATCCGGACGTGCGAGTACACCCGCATCGCGCCCTGGTGATCGGCGGCACCGGTAGCCGCCTGGTCATGGCGGGTGGGGGAACCTCGTGGAGCGACCTGGCGCTCTATCTCGTCGCCCGCCTGGCGAGTGTCGATGAGGCGATGCACCTCGCCAAGCTGTTCCTGATCGACTGGCACGCCGCCGGCCAGCTTCCCTTTGCCATGCTCGCCCGCACACGCCAGGCCGAGGATGCCGTTATCGCCCGCTGTCAGACCTGGGTGGCCGAACACTACGACGAACCCTCTCCGGTGGCCTCGTTGATCGAGGTTTCCGGGTTGAGCGAGCGCAGCTTTCACCGCCGCTTCAGGAAGGCCACCGGCCTGACGCCCATGGAATACGTGCACACCCTGCGCCTGGAAGAGGCCAAGCAGATGCTGGAGACCGAAACCACCCCCGTGGATGCCATCGCCGAGGCGGTGGGCTACGAGGATGGCGCCTTCTTCGGCCGGCTGTTCCGGCGCAAGGTGGGACTGACGCCGGCTCAGTACCGGCGTCGCTTTGGCGGGCTGCGCAAGGCGCTGTCGGGTTGAACGAAGCTCACCATAGAGGCAGTGCATCGCTCACAAGCGACGACGCAGTATCACGGTAGCGAGGATATGGGTAGCCCCGCCGACAGCAGCGATCAGCGTGAAGGCACCGGGCTCGCCGAGTGAGATTTCCCAGAAGAAGCCGATCAGCGCCACGCCGAGCACGGCGAAGTAGGCGGCACGTAGGGCATGCAGTTGGATCAGTGCATGCCGCTCGTCCAAGGGCGGATCCTGGCTGAGCACCTGGACGGATTCGAAGCGTTGGCCGAAGCGCATCAGCGCGGCATAGCCCAGCATGATGCCGAGCATGACCAGCCCGACCCCGGGGGCATCGGCAGCGAGCCACGAGATGAGGAACATAGTCACGCCCAGGACTACGCCGGTAAGGGGTATGAGGACGGGTTTGCTCTTGGCGGTTGCATCATGATGCTGTGTCATCGAATACCTCCTCGACGGGCTTGCCGAAGAATCGGGCCAGACGCATGGCCAGCGGTAGCGAGGGCACGTAGCGCCCGACTTCGATGGAGTTGATGGTATTGCGCGAAACGCCCATGGCTTCGGCGAGATCTGCCTGGGTCAAGCCCTGGGCCTTGCGCAGCGCTCGAATGTGGTTGTGCATATGCCAAGCTTGTTTGTCATACTGATTTTTGTCAAGCAAGCTTGGCATTTCTGTTGCTCAGGGCTGATAGTTCCCTGCTTCCGCGGCGAAGCTGATCGCCAGCCGGTTCCAGGCGTTGATGGTGCAGACCGCCAAAGTGAGGTCGGCCATTCCCTTCTCGGAGAAGTGCTCGCGGGTGGCTTCGTAAAGGGCCTCGTCGATGCCGTTTCCGGCGATCAGGGTGTTGGCCTCGGCCCAGGCCAGGGCGGCGCGTTCGCGAGGGGTATAGAAGGGTGTTTCGCGCCAGGCGCTCAGGGCGTACAGCCGCTGCTCGGTTTCACCGGCCTTGCGCGCGTCCTTGGTGTGCATGTCGATACAGTAGGCGCAGCCATTGATCTGCGAGACGCGGGTGTAGATCAGCGTCAATAGGCCGTCACCAAGCTCACCCGCTTCCGCTGCCTTGTGGACATGGCTCTGCAGGTCGAGCATGGCCTTGAGGCCGGCGGGGCTGGCGGAGAAGTAGTTCATGCGCATGAGTGGGGCTCCCCGAGAGAGTTGGAAGCCCCACCCTAGCGCGGCGGTTATCGCCTCGATTGTAGATTTTCGACCTCAGTGCAGCTTCATGCGCGGGCGGATGAAGCGGTTGAGCCCGTCCGAGAGCAGGATCAGCGCCGTCTTGACCGTGCCGTGGATGGCGCGCTGGTGCATGCGATAGAGCGAGGCGTAGAAGAACTTGGCCAGGCGCCCCTCGATGAACAGGCTACGCGCCGAGGCACCGCGCATCAGGCTGCCGATGGCCTCAAAGTGGGCCAGTGAGATCAGCGAGCCACGGTCGCGGTAGCGGAACGGCTTCAGCGTGCCGTTCTCGAGCCGGGCAAGCAGGTTCTTGTAGAGCCGCTGGGCCTGCTGATGGGCGGCCTGGGCCCGGGGCGGTACCACGCTGCCGTCCGGCTGGGGGCAGCTGGCGCAATCTCCAAGCACAAAGATATTGGGGTCGTCGACGCTCTGCAGGGTCGGCTCCACCTGGATGCGCTGGTTGCGGTCCAGGGTCAGGCCCAGCTCACACAGTACGTTGGGTGCCTTGATGCCGGCGGCCCACACGTTGAGGTCCGTTTCGATACGCTCTTCGTCAGCGGTGACAATGGCGTTCCCTTCCACGCAGACGACTCGAGTACCGGTATGTACCTTCACGCCGAGGCGCTCCAGCTCGGTGCGCACGGCGCTGCGAATGCGTTCTGGCAGGGCCGGCAGCACGTCGGGTGCCGCTTCGATCAGATGGACCTCCAGTTGGCGGCTGTCCATCTCGGTGAAGCCATAGCTGTGCAGCATGCGCGAGGCGTCGTAGAGCTCCGCCGCCAGCTCCACGCCGGTGGCGCCGGCGCCGACGATGCCCACCGTGAGCCGCGGATGCTCTCGCCGTTCGGGGTCGCTGTAGCGCAGGAAGGTGTTGAGCATGTCTCGGCGGAAGGCCTCGGCCTGGTCCGGGCTGTCGAGAAAGTGGCAATGATCGGCAACGCCGGGGGTGCCGAAGTCGTTGCTCACGCTGCCCAGCGCCAGCACCAGCAGGTCGTAGTCGAGGCTGCGGGCCGGCAGCACTTCCTCGCCGTGGTCGTCGAGCACCGGGGCCAGGCGCAACTGGCGGGCCTCGCGGTCGAGTCCTTCGAGGGTACCGCGCTGGAAGCGATAGCCGTTCAGCTGGGCATGGCTCTGATAGGAGATCTCGTCGATGCTGGAGTCGAGTGCGCCGGTGGCCACCTCGTGCAGCAGTGGCTTCCAGATATGGGTGGGGTTGCGGTCGATCAGCGTGATTTCCGCCTTGCCGCGTCGCCCCAGGCGCCGGCCGAGGCGGGTGACCAGCTCCAGCCCGCCGGCGCCACCGCCGACCACCAAGATTCGTCTTCCTTCCATGTAAGGCTCCGTTAAGATGAATGTGCAATTGAGAAATGGGTGCCTTTACTGTACCGCTTGAGGCTGAGAATCGTTGTACTTTTTTCTATGCGCGAAGGCTCCAACATGAGCAACGCTACCCAACTGCACCCGCCAGGTGGCACCGGCCTTGTGCTGCGGCGCTTCACGCCCAGTGCCGCGCTGCGTTCCTATGTACAGTGCTATTGGCAGGCACAGGGGCAAGAAGGTAGCGAGCCGGTAGGCAGAGAACCGGCAGGCAGAGAACTGCTGCATCCGGATGGCGCCGCGGGGCTGCTGTTCAACTTCGGTGGCACGCTCGAACGCAACGGCGAGCGGCTGCGCGGCACCTGTTGGATAGATGGGCCCAAGCGGCGTACGGCACGCCTGACGGTGGGGAGCGAACTCGATCTGTTGGGCGTACGCTTCCTGCCGGGCATGGCGTTTCCGTTCGTCGGCGAACCCCTGGCGGCCTTGGCCAGTGGGGAGCTGACGCCCGGCGAGGCCCTGCGCCGGCTCGAGCTCGAAGCGCTGCACGAGCGGCTGCTCGAGACGCCCGATCTGGCGGGGCGCATCGGGCTGTTGGAAAGCTATCTACTCGAGCGGTTGCGGCGGCACGCAGCCCCACGGGTGCCGGCGCTGACGGCATCCCTCGACTGGCTGCAGCGTCACCAAGGCCAGGCCAACATCGCCACGCTGGTGGCTGAGCTGCCGTTCGGTCAGCGCCGCTTGGAGCGGCTGTTCCAGCAACATGTGGGGCTCTCGCCCAAGCGCTATGTCCGATTGCTGCGGGTCGCCCGTAGCCGCGAGCTGATCAAGCAGGGCGGGGCGAGGTTGTCACTGACCGATACCGCCTTCGCCGCCGGCTACTTCGACCAGGCCCACTTCATCCACGACTTCAAGGCCGTGACTGGCCTGACGCCCGGTGGCTATCGCGACCATGTGCGGCGGCGTTATGGGTAATGCGTCGATCACCCTGATGTCTTGGCGGGCATATGCAGGGCCACGCCGGCCATGACCAGCGCGATGCCGACTAGATCCTGACGGGTCGGGATCTGGGCGAGCATGATCGCTGCAATAACGGTGGCTGTTGCTGGCAGGATGGCGAGATAAAGGGCAAAAGTCGCTCGCGGCAAACGAGACATGGCGAGTTGGTCGGAGACGTAGGGAATGACGGAGGAGCATATACCCACGGCGATACCCGCCAACACCAGCTCAATTACGCCGAAGGCTTTGGCTGCTTCGACAAGTCCGATGGGCACGAGAATGAAGAAAGCAATCGCCATGGCTGCTCCCAGGCGCTCGACGCCGCCACTGGCGCCTTCCCTGGCCGCCTTGTGTCCAAGCACTAGATAGACAACGAAGAGGGACCCATTCAGGGTGGCCCAGAACAGGCCCAAAGGATCGGAAGACCATCTCAAGTCGACCAGTAGCAAGACGCCCAATACTGCCAGGCTGAGTGCCAGCAGATTGCGGCATGTGCGCAGGCCATAGAGGGCGACGGCGATGGTGCCGACGAACTCCATGGCTGCCACCAAGCTCATCGGTAGACGGTCGAGAGCGAGATAAAACGAAGTGTTCATTATCGCCAGGCAGGCGCCGAGCCCCAGTAGCAGCCACCTCGTCCGGGGGTCGGCCTTTCGGATCGTCCGCCACGGCCGGGTGATGGGGGCGAAGAACAGGGCTGCCGTTGCGATCCGGAACCAGGCCACGCCGAGTACGCCAACGGCAGGGAAGAGCAGTACGGCGAAGGCGGGGCCAAGATAATGGAATACGGCGCTCACCCCGAACCAGACATGGGGTGGGACGACCTCGGCAACCCGATTGAGAGTGGCATTCGGCGGCGGCATGACAGCTCCTTTTTTCTTATTATGTGAAGAAAGGAAGCGGCAATGGCATGTGTTAAATAAGGACGTTTTCACTTGGGCAATGGCAATTGGAAGGTAAAAGCCATGAAACGCCTTCGATATGAAAATGGTGTGCCGGATGCAACGGATCGGCAGTTGCTGGAAGCGCTCGTTATCGATGCGCGCACCAGTGTTGCGGAGCTGGCGCGCCTCGTTGGTCTGTCGCCGCCCAGTGTTTCTGAGCGGATCAAACGCTTGGAGGAGGCGGGTGTGATCGAGGGCTATACCGCCAGGATCAGTCCGCGTGCATTGGGCTTGTCACTTGCAGCGTGGTTGCGTATTCGACCGCTACCGGGACAGTTGCAACGGGTTGTCGATCTGCTGCAGGAGTTGCCGGAGATCATGGAGTGCGACCGCATTACAGGCGACGATTGCTTCATTGCCCGTGCCCATCTCGAATCGGTCGAGCATTTGGAACGGTTGATCGATGAGATCATTCCCTATGCAACGACTAACACGGCAATCATCCAATCCTCCCCGGTTCCACGTCGCCTACCGCCATTGAATGGCGCGGAGGCGAGGGAAGCTTTCGACAAACGGCGCGCTCGCTGTCAGTGAGGTGTGTGGCTATAAGCCGGGCGTGTTCCGGCCATAGCCATTGGCCTTGGTCATTGGCCGTAAGTCATCGGCCGTACGTCGGCGCTACGGCCTGCCCGAGGGAATTCGGCCGGACAGGGCGCAGCGCCGAAAAGACTTATCTCGCCGGTTCATACTCGTCGTGGCGTTTCACCCAGTCCATCAGGTTGTGATGAGGGCCCGTTTCATTACGGCCCTTGGGCGTCATGTCGAGCAGCATGTAGGTACTGTCGACGAGTTCGTCGCCGCGCCCGTAGGTCGAATAGGTGTGGAAGATATCGCCGCTGGTGTCGCGGTAGAAGACGCTGAGGCCGCTCAGATCCTCGATGGAGACGTTGCTCGTGGCGTAGTTGTAGGTGACCTCGCCCTTGGCGATCTCCTCGGGCCGGAACGAGACATGGTAGTCGTAATTGAAGTCGCTGCCGTGCGAGGAGACCCACTTCACCTGCCAGCCCATGCGCTGGCGATAAGCTTCGATCTCGGCGAGCGGGGCGCGTGAGACCCGCACCAGGCTCACATCGTGATGCTCGAGATGCACCAGCGTGCCTTCGATATGGTCGGCAGCGAAGGAACAGCCGATGCAGCCCGCTTCCCAGCCGGGGCCGAACATGAAGTGATGGACGATCAACTGGCTGCGCCCGTCGAACAGATTGGCGAGCGTCATGTGGCCACCGAGCGTATCGAAGACATATTCCTTCTCGATCTTCACCCACGGCAAGGCGCGACGTTTGGCGCTTAGGTCGTCGCGCAGGCGGGTGAGCTCCTTTTCCCTTGCCAGCAGTTCCTTGCGGGCGGTTAGCCATTTTTCGCGGGATACGACGGGGTGGGACATTTCATCATGCACTGACATGAGGATTCCTCCTGTGCTGACGTTGCACGAGGTAGTCGTCTTGCGGGGGCTGGATTCGACAGGTGGGCAGTGTTGCACTTGTTGACATGCTTGCTAAAAGCAACTAACTATTTGCTTTAGGCAATCAAAGAGAGAGTCTCCCATGAGCGCAGAACAAGACCTAAACGAGCGGGCCGGGACCGTACGCAGCTTCAATCGTTTCTACACGCGGCAGATTGGGGTCTTGCACGAGCACCTTCTGGAGAGCCAGTTCTCGCTGACGGAAGTCCGCATCCTGTACGAGCTGGCGCACCGGCCGATGCTTACCAGCGCCGATATCTGCCGTGAGCTTGGTCTCAACGCCGGCTATGTGAGCCGGGTGCTGAAGGGCTTCGAAAAGCAGGGGCTCATTACCAAGACCCCCTCGCCCTCCGACAGACGGGCGGCGCAGCTACAGCTCACGGATCAGGGACTGGCGACATTCCGGCCGCTGGACGAGGCTTCGCAACGCGAGGTCGTCGGCATGCTGAAGCAGCTCACGGAGCCGGAGCAGCATCAGTTGATCGAAGCGATGAACCGGATCAGGCGGCTGCTCGGAGAAGCCGGCTCGAGTTATCTGCTGCGCGACCCACAGCCTGGCGACATGGGCTGGATCGTACACCGGCAGGCGGTCCTCTACGCGCAGGAGTACGGCTGGAACGAGGAGTACGAAGCGTTGATCGCGGAGATCGTTGCCAAGTACCTGCGCAATTACGATCCGCGCTGGGAGCGGTGCTGGATCGCCGAAAAGGATGGGGTCGTCGTTGGGTCGGTGTTCGTCGTCCGGGAAGACGACGCGACCGCAAAGCTGCGGCTGCTCTACGTCGACCCCTCTGCCCGTGGGCATGGCATCGGCAGCCGCTTGGTGGATGAGTGCCTCAGGTTCGCCCGCCAGGTCGGCTACCGGAAGATGATGCTGTGGACCAACAGCGTACTGACCGATGCGCGCCGGCTCTATGAAAAAGCAGGATTCGAACTGGTGGAGGAGGAGCCCCATCACAGCTTCGGCAAGGATCTGGTAGGCCAGGTTTGGAGTCGTGAACTCCAGTCACAATAACAACGCAGAACGCGAGGTAAGTATGAGCGACACCCTTGGACTCTCCCGACGTGCCATTACGGCTACCGAGACGATTTTGCAGAAATACGGGGTGGATGGCGAGAAGGCCGGAGCCGGTTTCATAGCCGAGGTACTCGAAACTCTGGCAGCCAATGAGTTACTGACTTTCGGGTTTTCGGATCCGCTGCAGACCGGACCGCAGCCAGGTGACATGGAAAAGGCCTGTACGGTCATTCGTCTGCTCGCCGAGCGCTCAGGGACGCTGGCCACCATCTATATGGTGGCTGGCTTGCTCGGGCCGCTATGTCTTTCCTATGCCGGAACGGTTGCGCAAAAAAAGGCTTTGCTGCCGCGTGTTGCCGCAGGCGAGTTGCAGCTCGCTTTTGCTCTGACCGAGCCGGGAGCAGGGTCGGATGCGGCCGGCATCACGACTCAGGCCACACGATGGGACGATCACTATGTGGTGCGTGGAGAGAAAACCTATATCACCGGGGCGGCGACCGCCGACCTGATACTAACGGTTGCCCGAACCACCGAGGGTGGCGCCAAATCCTACGGTATCCTGCTTGTGCCTGGGGGTGCGGAGGGTCTGAGCGTAGAGCCGTTGAGCAAGCTTTCGGGTAATGCCTATCCCTCGTGTCGGGTCATGTTTGAGGAAGTCCTCGTGTCGGAAAGCGGAGTGCTCGGCGGGGAGGCGGGGGTAAACTCGGCATGGCCTCAGCTACGTAAGACGGGAACTCTCGAGCGCTTGATCGTCGCTGCCATGGCATGCGGGTTTGCCGATGCGGCGACGAATCGTGCCCTGCAGTTCGTTCAGGAGCGCCATCAGTTCGGCCAACCGTTGCGCGATTTTCAGGCCATTCAACATACCGTCGTCGAGATGAGCACTCTCGCCACTGGTATGCGTCTCTTTCTTGAGGATGCCATTCGTCAGCACGCAGAGGGCCATGACGCAACGCAGGCCATCTCCATGGCCAAGTATTTCTGCTCCGATCAGCTGCAAAAGGTCGTCGCGATGGCGGCACGGGTCATGGGCGGGCGCGCCTATTTCGACTTCGAGCCCGTATCGCGACTTTATCGCGAAGCCCCGTTCTGCCTCTATGCGGGCGGTACCATCGAGGTTCAGAAAATGCTCATAGCCCGGTCGCTGGGCATCTAGCTTGGCTGCCCGGCGCGGGAATGCTTTGGCCCGGCACGGACGCGCTTTGGCGATGGCCGAATTCCGAACAGCAGGGCGTAGAGCACCGGTACCGCGACTAGGGTGAGCAGCGTGGCGAAGGCGAGCCCGCCCATGATCGTCGCCGCCATGCTGGCGAAGAAGGCGTCGCCGAGCAGGGGGAGCATGCCGAGGATGGTGGTGCCGGCAGCCAGTACCACCGGCCGCAGGCGGCTGACGCTGGCTTCCACCACGGCCGGGCCGCCGGGCTTGCCCTCGCGGATCTGGGCGTCGATCTCGTCGAGCAGCACGATACCGTTCTTCATCAGCATGCCGGAGAGGCTGAGCAGCCCGAGCAGCGCCGTGAAGGTGAACGGCATGCCGCTGGCCAGCAGCCCGATCACCACGCCGCAGATCGACATGGGTACCACCAGCCACAGGATCAGCGGCTGGCGCCACTTGCCGAACAGCAGCACGCTGATCACCAGCATGGCGAGAAAACCCAACGGCAACTGGGCACGCAGCGAGGCCCGTGAGCGGCCGGAGGCCTCGTACTCGCCGCCCCACTCCAGGCGGTAACCGAGGGGCAGGGGAATCGCTTCGATGGGCGCGCGAATGCGTGAAAGGCCCTCGCTGGCGGTAACGCCACTCACCGTACTGGCCTGAACTGTCAGGGTGCGCATGCGGTCGCGGCGGCGGATGACACTCTCTTCACTGATGGTGTCGAAACGCTCGATGATCTGCCGCAGCGGGATAGGTACGTTGCCATTGGCGCTTTCCAACTGCCTCTCCTGCAGGCGCGTCACGTCCAGGCGCTCGTGCTCGGGTGGGCGCAGCACGATGGGAAGCAGGCGATCGTTTTCGCGATAGAGGGCTGCCTGAATACCGGTGGTGGCGAACTGTAGTGCGCGCATGGCCTTGTCGCGCTGAACTCCCGCCATGCGAGCGCGCTCCTCGTCGAATACCGGCTCGAGCACCAGTTCGCGCTGGCGCCAGTCGTCGACGATGTCCGTCACCAAGGGCTCGCGCTCCATGATTGCCTTGGCCTGGTCGCCCAGGTAGCGCAGCATGACCGGATCGGGGCCTGAGAAGCGTGCTTCGATACTGACGACGTTGGGCCCGAACATGAGGCGCTCGGTCCTGGCCTGCGCATCGGGGTGATGCACGTCGAGCCGCTGCCGCAGCCGTGCTGCCAGCGGATCTATCTGGTCGCGCTCGGCCGTGCGGATCATGAACAGACCGTAGCTGGAGCTGGGCCGTTCCGGTGTATAGGTGAGCACGAAGCGACTGGCGCCGCGCCCCACGAACTGCGTTACCGATAGCACTTCCGGCTGGGCGCGAAGAAAATCGTCGAGACCCTGCATGTGATGGTCCGTCGCGCGAATGTCGGTGCCCTGGGGCAGCTGATAGTGCAGGAAGAAGATGGGCGTATTCGAGGCGGGGAAGAAGGCCTGCTTGACGAAACCGAAGGCGAAGATGCAGCCGGAGGTGAACAGAATGAGGCTCAGTAGCGTAAGCAGGCGCCAGCGCAGCACGCCCTCGAGCAGCCGGCGATAGCCTCGATAGAGCCTGCCCGTATAGGGCGTCTTGGCCTCGTGCGCCGTTCTCAGCAGATAGTGCCCCAGCAGGGGCGTGACGGTGATGGCCAGTACCCAGCTCAGCAGCAGCGAAACGGCGATCACCGCGAACAGGGAAAAGAGCAGGTCGCCGGTGGTGTCGGGCGAGAGGCCGATGCCGGCAAACGCCATGATGCCGATGACCGTGGCGCCAAGCAGTGGTACCTGCGTGCGTTTGGCGGCGGTGCTGGCGGCGTCGCGGGCATTGGCTCCCCGCTGCATGCCGATCAGCATGCCTTCGGTCACCACGATGGCGTTGTCGACCAGCATGCCCATGGCGATGATCAGCGCGCCCAGCGAGATGCGCTCCATCTCGAGGCCGAGCACGCGCATGAACAGCAGTGTACCGAGTACCGTCAGCAGCAGGGTAGCGCCGACCACCAGGCCGGCCCGCCAGCCCATGAACAGACACAGCACGCCGATGACGATCGCCACGGCCAACGCCAGGCTAATGAGAAAGCTGCCGATGGCATCGTTGACCACCCGGTGCTGCTCGTAGATCGGATGGAGCTCGACGCCTAGCGGTATTCGCTCCTGTAGCTCGTGCAGCCGGGCCTCCACTGCCTGCCCAACCTCGACGATGTTGACGTCCGCCACCCCGGCGACGGCAAGCGTGAAGGCGGGCATCCCATTGAAGCGAATCAGATGATCGGGCAGCTCCGTTGCGCTGCGCCGGATCGTGGCGATATCGCCCAGGCTGATCTGCTCAGTAGTGCCGGGGCGACCGATGCGCAGCTCCTCCAGGTGAGCGGGGCTCGCCAACTGTTGGGAGAAGGCGATGCGCAGGCGGCGCTCATCCAGGGTGATGGCACCGCTCTCGGCGATGGCGCTGGCGGCACGCAGGGTTTCGATCACCTGCTCCAGCGGTACGCCAAGACTGGCCAGGCGCTCGCTGTCGAGATCCACGTACAAGGCCTCGCTGCGCTCGCCGGCGGTAGTGACCTTGGCGACGCCGCTCACCGTCAGCAGCTCCCGACGCAGGAACCTCGACAGGTCGCGGATTTCCGCATCGCTCAGTTCCGGCGTGGTGATTGCGTAGTAGATACCGTAGACGTCGCCGAAGTCGTCGTTGACCAGGGAAGGGCCGGCGCCCGGGGGCAGGCTGGCCTGGGCATCGCCGATCTTGCGTCGCAGCTCGTCCCAGAGCTGCGGCATGTTGCGGCTGGGATAGGCGCGCTTGATCTCGACCTCGACCTCGGAGATGCCAGGGCGTGAGCGCGAGCGAACGTAGTCGACGGCCGGTAGCTGCTGGATGGCCGATTCCAGCCTCTCGGTCACCTCCTGTTCGACCTGCTCGGCATTCGCCCCGGGGTAGGGGGTGGTAATGATGGCAGTCTTGAGGGTGAACGAGGGGTCTTCCAGCCGGCCCAGGGTCAGCATTGCCCACAGGCCCCCTAACAGGCAGGCCAGAATGATCAGCCAGGTCTGGACGGGGCGGTCGATGGCAGTGCGGGCGATGTCCATGAACGTGTCCTAGTCGAGGCGCGTTTGGGGCCTGACCCGCATGCCGTCGCGCAGCAGGTGGGTGCCGGAAGTGACGATCGGCTCGCCTTCCGCCAGGCCGTCGAGCACCGCCACACGGTCAGGCAGTGCAGCACCGAGGGTGACGGGGCGCGACGTTACCGTTTGCGACTCGGGATCGAACCTCCAGATGCGCATCTCGCCGTCGTTGCCGGGGTCCAGCGCTGAAATTGGCACCGTGACACCGGATGGCTCTGAGTCGCGCCGAGTGACGACGAGGTTCGCGGTCATGCCGGGCAACAGCTCGATCGCGTCTGGACGAGGCAGGGATACGCTGACCGGATAGCTTTGTCCTACCGGGTCGGCTTGGGGGCGGTGCTCCCGATAGCGGACCGGTAAGCGCCGTTCGGGAGCAGCCTCGAAGATGGCCTCCATTCGGTACGTATCGGGATGCTCGAGGATGGCGCTGAGCCGCTCGGGCACATGAAAGCGCAGGAGAAGCTCGCTCATGTCCTGCACCCGCAATATCGGCGTGTTCGCGGCTACGGTGGCGAAAGGTTCGGCCAGCCTGCGGGTCACCAGAGCGTCGAAGGGGGCTTCGAGACGGGCGTAGGCGAGCTGCCGGCGAGCCTGCTCGAGCGCCACGGCTTGGGTATGAAATTCGGCCTCTGCCTGCTCGAAGCTCGCCGTCGAGGCGGCGTTCTGGGTATGCAGTCGGCGCAGGCGCTCGTACTCTCGCCGGGCCTGCTCATGCCGCGTCTCCACCTGGCGCAGCGCCAGTTCGAAGTCGGTGGTATCAAGCATCGCCAAGGTTTCGCCGCGTGGTACGAAGGCACCTTCGCGTGGGCCCTGCTCGAGGAGTTGGCCGCCGACCTGGAAGGCCAGATCGACAGTGCTGGCGGCTTCAACACGGGCAACGAAGCGGTGGCTCGGCGCGGGGAGCGACATGGCGTTTTCCACCCGCACCGGGCGTATCACCTCCTCGCCGTCGGTGCTGGCGCCACCCTCGGTGCAGGCGGTAAGGCCCAGCGCGAGCGACAGGAAGAGCAGCATCCGCGGCCATCTGGACAGTGTGCGTGCGAGTGGAAACGCCATCGGGATCATTTTGTTAACGCCGTTAATATATTTGGCTTGAATGTATTGTTAACGCTGTTAATATGTCAAGCGACAAATGACACGAAGCGAGAATTCGCGTGACGGAAAACGACAGTGCGCCGAAGCGTAGGCGGCGGAAGAAGGAGAAGCTGAGCGTGCGGCAGATCGCCGAGGCGGCGCTGTTACTGGTGAACCGGGATGGCCTGGATGGACTGACGATGCGAGCCTTGGCCGATGCCATGGACGTGCAGGCGCCGGTGATCTACCGCCACGTGGCCGACAAGCGGCAATTGCTCGATGAAATGGCCGATGCCATCGTGGCTGCCGTTCCGCTGGGCGGGCTCGATGACGAGGATGCCTATGTCAATCTGGCCGAGTTCGTCCGGCGCCTACGGCGTACCTTGCTGAGGTATCGTGACGGTGCGCGTATCGTGGGTGGCAGCTACTCCGCCAAGCACAGCACCTTGCGCGGCGCCGAAACGCTGATGGAGCTGCTGGTGAAAGCCGGGCTCGACCGCGACCGGGCGCTCTGGGCGATGACCACGCTGCTCTCTTTCATTCTCGGCGAAACGCTAGAGCAGCAGGGGCTGCCCGACGAACCCGGGGAGGCCACGGCGACCATTACCGCTTCCCTCGGCGAGGTGCTGGCAAGTCCTGACTTCCGCCATCTCGATACGGAACTGATGGCGCGACGCTTCTTCGATTTCGACGGTCGCTTCGAATTCGGCCTATCACTGGTGTTGGCAGGAGTGCGTGAGCAGGCTGCCGGCACGGGGCGTGAGAGAACCGATCGCACTTGATGCCTCGATCATCGAGGTATAGGTTTCTCCCATGACCAAAGCGAAATCCGAAGCGGCCGCCGGCCGCCGGATCCCCGACTACAGTGACCCTTCCTACTGGCGCGGCACGATCAAGATGTCGCTGTCGAAGTTCTTCGTGCTCAGCGTGCTGCATCGCAAGCCGATGCACGGTTACGAGGTGGTGCAGGCGGTGGAGAAGAGCACCAACGGCTGCTGCAGCCCCTCGGAGGGCACGGTCTATCCGGTGCTCAACGAGTTCGAAGCGGGGGGGTATCTCTGCTCGACGAACGAGGTGGTGCAGGGGCGCTCGCGTAAGGTCTACGCACTGACGGAAAAGGGGCGGGATGCCTTTCAGGTGGCGGTGGACGCCTGGCTGGAGGCCACGGACTGCATCGTCGAGAGCCGCCGTATGGCCGCTGGGGCAGTGAAACGGGAGGAGCGGGAAGGATGAGTGCGGCGCGTTTTTCCAGGTCCCAATACCTCGATGATCGAGGTAGCCGATGAGCTCGCGCACCGGTGTGGTCTTCGCCCTGGGCGTTTCCCAGACGCTTGCCTGGGGCTCGACCTACTATTTGCCGGCCATCCTGGCCGTGCCCATGGCGCAAGACCTCGGCCTTACCACGGGTACGGTATTCGCGGCGTTCTCCTCGGCATTGGTGGTGTCGGCCGTGCTGGGGCCGGCGGTAGGTCGGCGCATCGACAGATTTGGCGGACGCGACGTGCTGGCTGCCTCGAGCCTGGTATTCGCCCTGGGTCTGGTGCTGCTGGGTCTGGCGGATGGGCCCGTGCTGCTATGGGCAGGTTGGCTGGTGATCGGTGTCGGCATGGGCATGGGGCTGTACGAATCGGCCTTCTCGACCCTGGCCGGGCTCTATGGCCGCGAGGCGCGCGGCGCCATTACCGGTATTACGCTACTGGCGGGCTTTGCCAGCACGGTGTGCTGGCCGATCACCGGCTGGCTCAACGCCGAATTCGGCTGGCAGAACGCCTGCTTTACCTGGGCGGCGATACACCTGCTGCTGGGTCTGCCGCTCAACCGGCTGCTGATTCCGTTCGGTGTCCAGCCGCCCGCGGCTCACGCCGAGACGGCAGTCGCCGAGGCGAATTCGACCTGGCTGCCCATGGCGCTACTGGCTTTCGTCTTCGCCGTGACCTGGTTCGTCAGCACCGCCATGGCGGCGCACCTGCCGTGGCTGCTGCAGATCGCCGGCCTCTCGCCCGCCGCCGCCATCGCGGCCGCGGCGCTGGTCGGGCCGGCTCAGGTGGCGGCGCGACTACTCGAGTTCTCGCTGCTGCGGCGCTTTCATCCCTTGCTTTCGGCCAAGCTGGCGGTGGTGGCGCATCCCATTGGCGCGCTCGCCGTGATGACGCTGGGGGCACCGCTGGCCACGCTGTTCGTGCTGCTTCACGGCGCCGGCAACGGCATTCTCACCATCGCCAAGGGCACGCTGCCGCTGGCCATTTTCGGCCCCCACGGCTATGGCCTGCGCCAGGGCGTGCTGATGGTGCCGGCACGCTTCGGCCAGGCGCTGGCGCCGCTGGCCTTCGCTCTGTTGATCGAGCGCTTCGGCACCCAGGCGCTGCTGTTCTCCTCAGCCCTGGGGCTTGCCGCCCTGGTGGCGCTGCTCGTCCTGCAAACCCACGCCATGAAGGAGGCGACATGAGGCTTCGCACGCTCAATGATCCCGATTATCTACCGGCCCTCGACGAGCGCTTCGCTCTTCGGCAGCCCGGCCAGGGCTTGCCCGATCCGCTGGGCCATCCGCCGCGCATCCTGCTGCTCTACGGTTCGCTGCGGGAGCGCTCCTATTCGCGTCTGGCGGTGGAGGAAGCCGCGCGGCTGCTGCGCTATTTCGGCGCCGAGACGCGGATCTTCAACCCTTCCGATCTACCGCTGCCGGATCAGGTGCCGGGCGATGATCACCCGGCAGTGCGGGAGCTGCGCGAGCTGGCGCTGTGGTCCGAAGGGCAGGTGTGGTGCAGCCCCGAGCGCCACGGCCAGATCACCGGCGTGATGAAAACCCAGATCGACCATCTGCCGCTGAGCATGGGCGCGGTGCGGCCCACCCAGGGGCGCACCCTGGCGGTGATGCAGGTCAGCGGCGGTTCGCAGTCGTTCAATGCGGTGAACACGCTGCGGCTGCTGGGGCGCTGGATGCGCATGTTCACCATCCCCAATCAGTCCAGCGTGCCCAAGGCATACCAGGAATTCGATGAGGCCGGGCGCATGCGACCCTCGCCGCTCTACGACCGCATCGCCGACGTGATGGAGGAGCTGGTGCGCTTCACCCTGCTACTGCGGCCCCACGCCGAAACGCTGGTGGACCGCTACTCGGAGCGCCGCGAGGCGGCCGGTGCCGAGGCCGACCCGGTGACCGACAGGGCGGTGATCAGCCAGGCTTCCTGATAGGTCAAAACGCGAGAGCCAGCCGCAGCCTGTCCTTGTGCTGGATGCCGTTCTCGTAGATCGGTTCATCGTAGTGGGTGAGGAAGTAGTCACGCTCCACGGCGACGACCCGAAATCCTGCACGCTGGTAGAAGGCGAGCTGGTAACCGAAGGTGCCGGTGCCCAGTTCGAGGCGCCGTGCACCCGATTCCCGAACCGTTGCGATGGCGTGATCCAGTAACCGTGCACCGATGCCCTTGCGCTGATGTGCCGGGGCGACGGCGATATTCATCAGCTCATGAACGTCATCTTCTATGGGCTGGATGACATAGGTGCCCACGATCTCCCCCTCGACTGTCGCGACATGGCAGATCGAGCGTTCGAGGTAGTGCTTGATGGCGTCTAGCGAGGGATCGGCCTCCAGCAGAAGGTTGAGAGGTGCCTCTGCGCTGGGTGCGGATTTGATCAGCATGTCGATGTTCCTGCGGCTTATCGGGTAGCTGCCGCATTCTATGTGACGACGCGCCAACTGCCGAGGCTACAGGGATGAGGCCGGGGCGCCAAGCGCCCCGGTGTTCGGCCATTGAGTGCCCTCAGGCCGGCTGCAGCTGGCGCTTGGCCGTAACTTCACTGTGCAATTGCTCGACCAGCCGGTCGATGCGCGCCAGGGCGCTCTCTGTCGAGGCGGCCAGTGCCTCGCCGCCTTCCTCCTGGTGCTCGATGGCGATGCTGTGAAAGCCGCCGATGCCGATGAACTGCAGGGCGGTGCGTGCGCCCGGCTCCATATGGTTGAGCTCGCCCAAACGTCCCCCGGGGTCGAAGCCGTGATCGCCGCGGGAGGAGAGCAGCACCGCGTGGCGCGGCCGGTCGGCCATTAGCGGAATGTAGTGCGTCAGCGGCAGGTAAGGGTGGTCACCATATTGCGGGTCGTAATCGACGGTGCGGCCCAGGCGGACGATATTGTCGATCCAGGCCTTGAACGCGGCCGGCGGGCCGAAGTTGTACATCGGTACGCCGAGCACCAGGATGTCGGCCCGTATGACCTCATCCACCAGGGCATCGCTTTCGGCAAGCACTGACTGCATGGATTCGCTGCGATTTTCGGCGGGCGTGAAGGCGGCCTCGATCCACTCGACGCTGGTCAAAGGAGGCGGATTGGCGCCGATGTCCCGATAGACGACCTCGGCCTCCGGCTCCAGAGCTCTCCAACGAGTAATGAAGTGGTGGGTCAATCGGCGGGTGTGGGAGCCGTGATCGTGGGTGCCGGCACGGCCGGGGCGTGGGCTGGCATCGAGATGGAGTAGACGTGTCATGGGATTTCTCCTTTAATTGGACATAGGTTCTTTTGGGTGAATCTGTTTCAGGCGTGTTTGATAGCCTGTGCCAAGCATTGATTGGCAACAAACGACGATTCTTTTTTGATATCGGAAAATTAAACTCATCCATGATGCCGCGACGACTCCCTTCGCTCTCCGCCCTGCGCGCCTTCGAGGCGGCGGCGCGCCACCTCAGCGCCAAGCGCGCTGCCGAGGAGCTTTCGGTCACGCCGACGGCGATCAGCCATCAGATCCGCCAGCTCGAGGAGAGCCTGGGGGTGGCTCTGTTCGTGCGGCGGCCGCGGCAGCTGGTGCTGACGACTCAGGGCCAGGCGTTGCTCACCGTACTGAGCGACTCCTTCGATGCCATCGCCGAGACGGTGACCAAGCTGCGGCGTCCGCCGGCGCGGCAGGCGGTAACCCTTTCCACCACACCGGCCGTTGCCGCACGTTGGCTGTTGCCCTGGGTCTGCCTGCTGCGCGATGCCCATCCGCAAATCGACTTGAGCATTCAGGTCTCACACAAAGCGGTCGCCCTGGATGGTGTCGTTGCTGACATGGCGATTCGCTATGGCGAGGGCCCCTGGCCCGGGCTGGTCGCGGAGAAGCTGTTCGACAATGTCTTCGTACCCGTCTGCAGCCCCATGCTGAAGCTGCGTGAACCGGCCGAACTGGTGCGCCATACGCTGCTGCACTTCTCTTCACCCGCGCCGTTGGATTGGGCGGCCTGGCAGCGCCAGGTCCAAGTCCCGGGGCTCGACGTCAGCGCTGGACTGATGTTCTCCGACGAAACCCATGGCATCGCCGCCGCGCTAGATGGCCAGGGCATAGCCCTGATGAGCCGGTATCTGGTCGAGGAGGAGCTGCGTCAGGGGCGTCTGATGCAGCCATTCGGTCCCGAGGTAAAGGCCGCACCCTTCCAGCTCGTCTACCCACCTGAGCGGCTCGAGGAGCCGGCCATTGCTGCCGTGCGTGAATGGATCATCGGGTTGCTGGATCCCCAGGCCAGAGAGAGCGGTTGCCGTGCGATAGTCGAGCGCCAGTCATGACCTCAGTCGTGTCAGCTTGTCGGGATTGCGCACGATGAAGATATCCGTGGCCTGGCCTGAGCGGTCGTAGCCGAAGGTCACCGTCGCGACGACGCTTCCCTCTCGGTACATCATGAAACCGGGACCGCCGTTGATGTCGGCCACGCGCCACAGATAGTCAGCCCAGTATTGGCTCAGGCGGCTGGCCAGGAAGTCGAGTACGGCCGACTTGCCGTGCAGCGGCTCGAGCAGGGTTGGCACCTTGCCGCCGCCATCGGCGCTGAGGCGGACCTCGGCCGAGAGCAGGTTCGCGAGCCGCGCCGTGGTGCCTTCGGTGATGGCGAGCCGGAACGCTTCCAGCAGCGCCTGCTGGCGCTCCCGCGGAGGAGCATGGCGCTGCTCGGCAGCCAGCAGGTTGGCTCGCGCCCGGGAAACCAACTTGCGGCAGGCCGGCTCCTTGAGTTCGAGCATGGTGGCGATTTCGGCGTAGGGCGTGTCGAAGATCTCATGCAGCAGGTAGGCTACCCGCTCCTTGGGCGAGAGGCGTTCCAGCAGCAGCAGGAAGGCGGTGGAGAGAGAGTCGGCCAGCTGCATGCTGCGTTCCGCATCGGATACGGCGGTGGTCGGGATGGGCTCGGGCAGCCAGGCACCCACGTAGTCGACCCTGGCCCGGTGGGCATTGCCCAACAGATCGAGGCAGCGTCGCGTGCAGGCCGTGGTCAGCCAGGCGTGAGGCGTATCGATAGCCTCACGATCCGCTGCCTGCCATTTGAGAAAGGTGTCCTGCACCGCATCCTCGGCGTCGGCGCGCGAGCCGAGGATGCGATAGGCCAGCCCCAGCAGCATGGGGCGGGCCTCTTCGAAGCGCAGAAAATCGGCAGAAGGCATCAGGCTGTCTCGGCTATCGGCGCTGAGCTGTCCTTGGCCCAGGCCACCGTGGCGGCGTGGATCACAGGCGGATGGGCCAGCAGGGGCGACACTGCTGCCATATAGGCATCGTAGGCCGGCCCCTGCATGAAAGCCTGTGGATCCGCGCCGACGGCATAGCGCTGGAAGACGCGAATGGTGTCGGGATCGCTGTCATCGTAACAGTAGAAATAGGCGTCGTGGACCTGGCGCGCCTGGATGCTGGGCGCCAGGTGAGTCTCCCAGGCGCGGCGTACCTCGTCGCGCTTGCCGGGCAGTGCCTTGTGGGTGATGAACAGAGTGCTCTGGCTCATATGTGGCTCCTGAATCGCTGAGGTGGAGAGATGAAGGCCGAGTGACCGTCACTGTCATGACGATTCAAATGGGCGTAATGTGACATGCGCCTGCCCGCCTTTCGTTCGAATTATCAGGTGAGCCAGACAGGCACTACTCTCGCTCCGGATGGAGCGGCATCAGTCGACCACGTTCACGATAGAGCCCGATGTCGCGCAGCATACGGGCATCGCACTCTTTCAATGCGACATGATGACGATGCTTGGCAGAGCGGTAGCGGCCTTGTTTGAACCAAGACTTGAGCTTGGGCAGTTTCATGTTGCCTCCCTAGGAAAGTGGGATTGCTTTGCCACTTTCCCGCTCCGCTCAACAGAGCACACTCCGTTTATTGCCCTCGAAAGCGTTCATTGGCTGGTAGAGCCGGCCAGCCAAAGTGCCCGTGCATCGAGAGGGGCGCCGCCCGGCGGCCAAGGTTCGGGCCTTCATCGATCTGCTGGCCGGGCGGCTGAGGAAGCCGTGCTGCGCTAGGCGGCGGCCTGCTGCTCCTTGTCGTAGTTGATCATCCAGGCGACGCCGAACTTGTCCACCAGCATGCCGAAACGATGCGCCCAGAAGGTCTCTTCGAGGGGCATCTGCACGTTGCCGTTGTCGGCCAGCGCATTGAAGAGCTTTTCGGCCTGCTCAACGGAGTCGACTCCCACCGCGATGCTGGCGCCCTTGATGCCTTCGTAGGGCGCGGGGCAACCGGGGGAGTTATCCGATGCCATCAGCAGTTGATCGCCGATGCGCAGGCGGGCGTGCATGATCAGGTCGCGGGCTTCCTCGGGTATTTCCATGCCTTCACTGGCGGGCATTTCGCCATAGGTGGATACGGCTTCGAGCTTGGCATCGAAGCAGCGCTGGTAGAACTCGAAGGCTTCGCGACAGTTGCCGTCGAAGATCAGGTAGGTGGAAAGCTGCATGGTGAATCTCCAGGGGTTGTTGTTGGTACCGCTTCCCTACTTCGATTCAACATAGTCGCTTTCGACATGCCCCTTTATTTTTTAACGGCCAGTTGGCATGGCCAGACGCTGGAGGCGAACGGCCTGCTGGACAAGGGCATCGCAAAGCGCCGGTGGGTCGAGGATTTCGAAGTCGTAGGGCTGATGGGCGAGCTGGCGAGCGAACCAGGTCAGGCTGTCGGTTCGAGCATGCAGCAGCACGGCGTTGCCGTCGGGAGTGAACACGCCGATATGGCGACCCAGCTCTTCGACGGCATGAGCAAGATCGGTGTGCAGGCGCACGCTGACGGCGGTGGCGCGGGGCAGGTTGGCGATGCTGTGGGCTAGGTGTGCGGCCGGGTCGAAGTCGGCCGGCCTGTCGAAGCTGGCCTCGAGCGGTGTGGCCTCAATGATGCGGTCGAGGCGAAAGCTGCGCAGGTCGCGGCGTAAGTGGCACCAGCCGCTGACGTACCAGCGCCCGCCGCGGAAGACCAGGCCATAGGGGTTGAGCACACGCTGGGTGTGCTGCTCCCGGTCGTCGCGGTAGTCGAGCCGCACGCGCTGGCGGGCCTGGGTGGCGGTGGCGAACAATAGCAGCAGGCGCTCGTCGCCCGGAGCCCTGGCCGAGGGCAATTCCAGCCGGGCGCTCTCGCTCAGTGCCTGTGCCTGCTGTTTCAGCCTGGCGGGCATGACCCGCTCCAGCTTGGCCCGCGCGGTGTCCAGCGCCGGGGCCGTTTCGGCAATGCCTAACCCTTGAGCGGCGAGCAGCCCCAGCGAGACGGCCAGCGCCTCTTCGCTGGTCAGCATCAGCGGTGGCAGCTTGAAGCCCGGCATCAGGCGGTAGCCGCCGTGCCGTCCCCGCTCGGTGGTGACGGGAATACCGAGCTCTTCCAGCGCCTGGATGTACCGCCTAAGCGTACGCCGGTCGACGCCCAGCCGTTCGGCTAGCTCCCGGCCGCTCATGTGGCGATGGGCCTGCAGCAGTTCGAGCAGTGTCAGCACGCGAACGGTGGGATTGGCCACGCTGAAGGTTCCTGTTTCCAATAGGACATGATTCGCCCTATTTAGCCATTACCTTGCTGACAAGGCCAAGCGCAGAGGGCGCTGGCTTTTCTCACTCTCAACAAGGAGCAAGACAATGGAACCCGTTCTCTTCTATGGCGTACCGCAAGGTTGTTCGTTCGGCTCTATCGTGGCGCTCGAGTGGCTGGGCAAGCCCTATCGCCTGTGCCGCATCGAGATGCTGGAGCAGCCCTGGGATGCGCTTTATGCCAAGATCAATCCTCTTTTCAAGACACCGGCATTGCTGCTGGAGGATGGCGAGCCTCTGACCGAGAGCCTGGCGATTCTGCAGCACCTGGCGGCACGCGACCTCGATGCGCGGCTGGGCTTCGCGCAGGGCAGCCGGGAGTTCGATCGCCTCAACCAGATGCTGGCCTACCTCAACACGGACTTCTTCGCCGCCTTCGGTCCACTCTGGACCCTCTACGATACGCAAGGAATGAGCGGTGTGGAGCAGGAAATGCTGCGCCGGCTGGGCCGCGAGTCTGTGGCAGAGAGCTGCGCTTATCTGGATAAACTGCTTGCCGAGCGGGAATGGTTGCTGGGCGATGCGCGCAGCATGGCGGATGCCTACTTCGTCGGTATTGCTCGCTGGGCCGAGTACCATCGCCTGTTCGACCTGAAGCAGGAATATCCCAACCTGGCGCGGCATCTGGCGAAACTCAAGGACGACCCGGCCGTGCGCTTCGCCGAGGCCATCGAGCGCGGCGAACTGCCGACGGGGGTGGGCCACTTCAAGGGGCACGTGAGCCTGCATGAATTGGAGTCGCGTCTGGCTGCCTAGGTTTGGCCACGCGCAGGCGATAGTCGTCGAAGACCACTTCGCGGCCCTGAGCCTGGGCCGCGCCGTGGTATTCGAGCTTGGGCATCGAAGCTGTCGAGGGGGGTTAGTGTCGATGGCATTTTCCAGAGGCCTGGTAGGTTGTCGCAAAGTGCCGTGGAATTGGATCAGGCAGCAACGTTGCTTACTTCGTCTGCTGCTATTCTAGAAGTTCCAGGTGATGCCGGCGGTGGCGCCGAGTGCTAGGGCCTGAGTTTCGCCGCTGCGGCTTGTGAGTTGGGCGTAGAGCTGGGCGCGGTCGTTGGCTTGCCAGACTGTGGCGAACGAGCCCTCTGCCCAGTCGCTGTCGCCAAGCCCCGGGGTCATGACCTGGGTCAGGCCCAGCGTGGTGGCGTTGACCGTTCCGGCGTCGCCGTCGAGGCGCCGGGCCCAGGCGGCGCTGGCCTGAACCTCTAACGTTGGAGACACACTGTGCGCAATCTCTGCGCCTAGACGGCTCACGGTCGAACGGCCGTCCTGATCGGAAACGCTAGCTGCGAAGGCTCCGCCGTGTTCTTCATAGCCCTTGAGCTCACTGCGCGACCACTGCACCTCGGCGAAGGGTGTCAGGCTAGTGGCGCTAGCGACGGGGAAGGCCCAGCCGGCGTTCAGTGCAAGACCGTAGCCTAGGCCATCGGTATCCCCTTGTGAGCTGTCGATGCCAGCGCCATTCTGATAACGCCGATCAGTGCGGACATCCAACTGTGCCAAGTAGGCAGCCGCGCCCAGGCGCAGACCGTTGGCTCCTTCATAGGCTGCAAAGGTCGAGCCGCCCAGCGCATCCAGGCGGCTTTCGCCGCCGAAGTCCAGGTCGAAGCGGCTGTAGGAGCCGATGACGCCGCCGCCAACACGCCAGCCTGGCGAGACATCGGCGGCGAGGCCCACTGCCCCATCGAGCCCCCAACTGCCGCTCTCGCCGAAATACCCATTGCCCAAGTTGCCGAGGGCATAGAACGACCAGCGCGAGGCCCGGGGCGCGCCGTAGGAGACGTTAGGGGCGAGCGAAGCCATCTGAACGTTGCCGGTGAGACGATCGGGCAAGGATTGAGAACCGCTGAACAGTCGCGCGACGGTTAGGGTTTGGCCCAGGCCGCCCATGACCGCGCCTTGCGCTTGCTGCCCGGCCGCACCGGTATCGGCCAGCGCTCGAGACAACCGCTCCGGCGTCGTCAGGCCAGGCGGAGGGCCGTCCTCATCGACCGGCAGGTACACGATGAAGCCTTGGCTGTCGGCGCCCGTCCAACCTGCGCCTACGATGATCTCGCCATCCCCGCTGACGCCGGTGGCGTCCGCCAGTTCCCAGCCGCTTATATCGACGCCCTGGGCTGTTAGCAGATCCTCCAGGCTTTGCATGCCGGTGCTTTCCATCCAGCGGAATGCCTGAGAATCCGTACCGTCCGGAGCTGTGGCGGCTCCCACGATGACCTGACCGTCCGCGTTTACGGCGTGGGCCATGCTTTCGCCTCTACCTGCGAAGAGGCCGAGATCTCGCATGCCGCCGCTTTCGGTCCAACGGAAGGCGCGAGTGCCGTCGCTGCTCTCGCTGAAACCAACGATCACGAGGCCGTTGGCGCTGATGGCGCTGGCCTCGCTTGCGGCGCCGCCATCGAGGACGCCGAGGCTTTCCATCCCGTCGGCCTCCGTCCAGCGGAAGGCGCGAGTGCCATCGCCGCTGGTGCTTCGGCCAACCACGATCTGGCCGTCCCCGCTTACGCCCCGGGCCGAACTGGTCCCGCCGTCCAGAGCGCTGAGGTGTTGCATGCCCCCAAAATCCGTCCAGCGGAAAGCGCGAAGGCCGTCGATGCTATCGCTCTCGCCCACTACGACCGAGCCATCGGCGTTGACGCCATAAGCGTTGCTTGTCGCTCCGCCAGGGAGTGTGCCGAGGATCTGCGTTCCACCATCGTTAGTCCAGCGTACGGCTTCTCGTGTTCCGAAGGACCCTTCGTATCCGACAACGACCGAGCCGTCGGAGTTAACGGCGTAGGCACGGCCAGCGCCTGGGCCGAGGCTTGTCATGCCGGCGACGCTTGTCCAGCGGAAGGCTCGGTTATCGCTGATCCCCACCACGACCAAGCCGTCGGCGCTTACACCCGCCGCATCGCTGTCGTTACCGGAAAGACCTCCCAAACCATCCAAGGACTGTCCCCAGCTCACCTGCGGCAGCAGCAGCGTGGGCAGCGCCAGCGCGAGAGCCAGCCTCAGGCACCGCTTTCCTTGGTTGATCGTGGTTAGAGCCTTTGCGGCGAACGGGCTTTTCTGATGAGTATCGGCAGTGGAAGCTACGCGCATGGCCGGCAGGGGAGCAATTATCGCAGATATAGCCCATGAAATCGGCTTGGAGCGTCGACCGCCAGGCGTTGGCGCCATAGAGTACCAAGTTGGATTGCTGGCACCTTGGTAGTGAAGACGTTTGCCATCATACTCATGCTGGAACGTGTTGCCACCGCGCTGGATTGCGCTATTCATCCGATGCTGTTTATACACTCCAGATCTCGTTTTTGGCTGTCGCATAGTGGCGCACCTGCTTTTTTCATTAATCTTGTAGGAGGCGCAGTAAGAGGCCGACAGTCCTCTGGATTGATTGAGCAATTCGCTTCGCGCAAGCTCCATCAAACAGTCATGCTGAACGTTGAGCTGTAGGTCATATGCTCTTTTTTGTTAATGTCGAACAATCAGTGATGTCGCAATGAAAGCGCCCGCATGGTACATCTGGTGTTTTGTTACTATGGCTCACTAAGTATTTCATCTTGATACCAGAATTAATACCATACCACTGTAAAAGTTTGTAGTGCCACCTTCCCTTTGGATTATCAAAGCTTTGATGAGTAAATTCTCTAGGCGCCAGGCCACCTGGGTCTTGCCGGACCTGGTACTGGTGTTCTGCCAGCCGGCAGCGGCGCCCCGGTAAGTAAGGGCTTACCGGGGCGATGTCCTTCATCCGGAAGCAGACGAAGAATCATGACGCTCGCGGCTGTCGGCAGGCGCCTGGTCGCGTTCGTGCATGCCGTAGTCGCGCATCACCGTGGCCACGCGCAGGCGATAGTCGTCGAACACCACTTCGCGGCCCTGTGTCTGGGCTGCGCGGTGGCGTTCGAGTTGGCGCCACTGGGCAACGGCTTGTTCGTCGCGCCAGAAGGAGAGCGAGAGGATCTTGCCCGGCTGGGTGAGGCTCTCGAAGCGTTCGATGGAAATGAATCCATCGATTTCGTCGAGTAGCGGCCTCAGGCTGGCGGCGATATCGAGGTACTGGTCGCGACGATTGGACTTGGGAATGACTTCGAAAATAACGGCGATCATTGGGAATCTCCTGTATCGGCGGTTGAGCGACTGCCTGCTCTACGCAAGATGTCCAAGGGGTGAAGTCAGATTGTGTCCCGTTGGCCTATGCTTGTCAGACAGAAACAGTTAGGTGGAGAGCTAACGATGGTTGAGCCGGATCTGTCACGCCTAGCCCGCACCATTGGCGACCCGACCCGCATGGGTATGCTCGCCTTGCTGATGGAAGGGCGGGCATTGACCGCCAAGGAGCTGGCCTACGGCTGCGGCGTGCAGCCGGGCACGGCGACGGAGCATCTCAAGCGACTGCAGCGCGATAGCCTGATCGAGTCGACGGCCCAAGGGCGGCACAAGTACTATCGGCTGGCGTCGGCTGAGGTGGCGCATGTCGTCGAGGCGCTCATGGTGGTGGCCAAACCGATGAAGGTGACATCGCAGTGCAGGCGACCGGCCGGCGCCATGGGGGCTGCTCGATTCTGTTACGACCACCTGGCCGGGGAGTTGGGCACACGGTTGACGGCAGTACTGCTCGAAAGGGAGTACTTGGTCAACCATGGCGAGGCCATGGACGTGACGGAGCGAGGGAAGGTCTGGTTTGCCGACTTCGGCATAGATGTCACTTCCCTACGCAAGCGCCGTCGACGTTTTGCCTACCCCTGCCTCGACTGGAGCGAGCGGCGCGATCACCTCGGTGGGGCGCTGGGGGCCGCCGTGGCCGAGCGCATGCTGGAACTCGGTTGGATCGACCGGCAGAAGCACTCGCGGGTAGTGAGTATCAGCGAGCTGGGACGTCGGGCACTGGCGAGTGAGTTCGGGTTCGTGATCGACTCGCTGGCGAGCGATCAAACCGTCGCGATCTCATCGTAGCCGCGATTCAGGAACTGCACGAAACAGAAGCCGTGACCGAAGGGGTCGGCCATCAACGCCAGCTTGCCCCAGCTATCGGTGACGATGGGCTTTTCCTGGGTGGCACCGGCGGCGATGGCGCGTTCCACCGCGGTCTCGATGTCCTCTACCACCACGTCCAGATGCACCGGTGTCCAGTGACGCCTGTAGTGGCGCTGTGTACCTGATGCGGTGCCTTCCGTGGTGTAAGCCGGCGAGCCGGCGGCCTTGACCAGCAGGTAGATCGGCGCCGGGCCACCGATCAGTTCGGCACCGTCGTCGCCGAAACGACGACCGACCTCGAGGCCAAAGGCGTGGACGTAGAAGTCGATGCCGCGCTCCAGGTCGTCCACGTCCAGGTTGACGAGAAAATCCATGCTGCCTCCTGCCATGCCATTCCAGTCATTAAAGATGGTAGGCGCTACCGATAAGTCGGTGCTTACTGAGGCGCCGTTCTGCGTTTGCAAGGTAGCAGCCGGGGAAGCCTGCGGCGCGCTCCATTCTTGTCATATAAACTCTGTCCTAGGTCTGAGCCTAAGAAAAGTGGGGGCGAGATGCGGATTTTACTAGCGACCTACGGTTCGCGTGGGGATGTCGAGCCCATGGTGGCCTTGGCGGTGGAGCTTCAGGCACTCGGAGCAGAGGTACGGCTTTGTGCGCCGCCGGACGAAGAGTTCAGGCTGCTGCTGGACCGTGCTGGGGTGTCCCTCGTGCCCTTCGGCAGGTCGTGGCGTTCATGGGCGACAAGTTCGTCGACTGCGGAGGAGCGCGTCCCGAGCGTGGATGATTTCGTCGCTGAGTACATTGCTGCGACCTATGAAACACTCATTGAATCAGCCGAGGGGTGTGACATGCTCGTGGCGAGCGGCATGCTGCACTTCACCGCAACTTCAGTGGCCGAAAAGTTGACCATTCCTCATCGGTTCGTGGTGTTTTGTCCGACCTTGCTGCAAACCCAAGGCTGGCATTCGCTTATTGGTGGGGCAATCAACCACCATCGGGCGTCGATCGGCCTGCCGGCGGTGATCGCCATGCGGGATTTCATGTTTACCGAACAGCCATGGGTAGCGGCGGACACGACCTTGAGCCAGGATCCGGGACTGGTGGACCTCAACGTGGTGCAGACCGATGCATGGTTCTTGCCGGACGAGCGACCGCTGCCAGCGGAGCTGGTCGCATTCTTGGAGACTGGGACTCCACCGGTCTACGTGGGCTTCGGCAGCATGCGTGTCCCAGAAGAGAGCGCTCGGGTTGCCATCGAGGCCATTCGTGCGCAAGGCCATCGAGTACTCCTCGCCCGTGGCTGGGCCGAGCTGTCTTCGGTCGATGACCAAGACGATTGCTTGATGGTCGACGAGGTCAACCAGCAGGCTCTGTTTCGTCGAGTGGCTGCCGTGGTGCATCACGGTGGCGCGGGCACGACGACCACGGCTGCCCGAGCCGGTGCTCCCCAGGTGATTGTGCCCCAGGCTGCCGACCAGCCGCACTGGGCTAGCCGTGTGGCCGCACTTGGTGTCGGTACGGTGCATGACGGATCGGTGCCAACCTTCGAGACGCTGTCAACTGCGCTCGGAAAGGTACTGACCCCCGACACGCGTAGAGCAGCAGCCGACCTGGCAGGCATGATGCGTCCCGATGGTGCACGCGTGGCTGCAAGGCGGTTACTCGGTAAGTAAGTGCTTACCGGGGTGGTGGTTGTTCCTGATAGGGTGGCAGCGCGTTTGAGGAACGACTTCATCGAAAGCGTTGCCGCCAAGCCAGGCGGCAACGCTTCGTATCAATCATGTACGGCTGATGGAGACGCCACCGTCGGCAAGCATGGCTGTGCCGGTAACGAAGCTCGAATCGTCGGAAGCCAGGTAGAGCGCCGCTCGGGCGATCTCTTCCGGTGTGGCCATGCGCTTGAGCGCATGCAGGCTTTCGACGAATGCGAGGACTTCCGGTCCGGCATCGGGGGCGTTGGTGATGCTGGCAGGTGTGTCAGTGCCGCCGGGCAGCAGGGCGTTGACGCGTATTCCATGGGCCCCCAGCTCCGTTGCCAGGCATTTCATCATGCCCAGCAGGCCGGCCTTGCTGGCGGCATAGGCGGACATGCCGGGCATGCCGACGGTGTGACCGACGAAGCTCGAGGTGAACAGCAGGCTGCCGCCGCCACGCTGCAGCAATGCCGGGATCTGGTATTTAGCCCCTAGAAACGCGGCGGTCAGGTTGGTCTCCAGCACGCTGCTCCAGTCATTTGGCTCCATCTCCTGAAGCGGCCCCATCGACCCGATGATACCGGCGTTGTTGAAGGCGATATCGAGCCCGCCGAAGCGCTCCAGGGCGGTAGCGACCAGGCGCTGTGCCAAGCTTTCGTCGCATATGTCACCGGCGACGGCCATGGCTGTACCGCCGTCGCGTGCGATGGTTTCGGCCAGGGCATCGAGTTCGCTCTGGCGGCGAGCGCTCACTATTACGCTGGCGCCTTCCTTGGCAAACAGGCGGGCAGTGGCATGGCCAATGCCCGAGCTGGCTCCGGTGACGATGGCGACCTTATCGGCAAGTCGTTTCATGGCACTATTCTCCTAGGTGTGGATATGAGATCGATGGCGACCCCATGCCCACCTTGCCGATGCTGAGGTAAGCCCTCACTCCGCTTCTTGCCATCAAAAAAATGAGCGGCTCGGTGATGCTATGCTGCGTTTGTCAGCGAATAGTCAGTTCACATTGAAAGCAAGAGACGGAGTGTGCCAGGCGGGGATCGGGCTCATCCTGAACTCTCGGAGAACGCCGAAGCCACAGCGGGAGCCCGCCATGATCGAGACAACCAACGACTCACTTGCCGCCTTCGATTCCGATGAGGCGAAATGGGCGGCAGTATCGAATCGTGATGCGAGCGCCGATGACGCCTTCGTCTACGCGGTACGCACCACGGGCGTCTATTGCCGCCCGACCTGCCCGTCGCGTCGGCCACGCCGCGAGAATGCGGAGTTTCATGCCGATGCGGCGGCGGCCGAGCGGGCCGGCTATCGGCCGTGCCGGCGCTGCCATCCTCAGGAAGGCTCGCTGGCGCAACGTAACGCCGAGCGCATTGCCCGTGCCTGTCGGCTCATCGAAGCCGCCGAGGACCTGCCTTCTCTCGATGAGCTGGCACAAGCCGCGGGGCTGAGCCGGTTTCATTTCCACCGGGTGTTCAAGTCGGTCACCGGGCTCACGCCCAAGGCCTACGCCATCGCCTGTCGTGCGGATCGTGTGCGCCAGACCATGACGCAGCGTGAGACGGTCACCGAGGCGGTGTACGAGGCGGGCTTCAACTCCAGCGGGCGTTTCTATGCCGGCGCCGACCGCATGCTCGGCATGACACCGAAGCGTTACCGGGCGGGCGGCCAAGGCGCCGAGATCCGCTTCGCGCTGGCCGAGTGCAGCCTGGGAGCGTTGCTGGTGGCGGCAAGCGACAAGGGCATTTGCGCTATCTCCTTGGGAGACGACCCTGAAGCTCTGCTGCGCGAGCTGGAAGACCGCTTTCCTACGGCCAGCCTGACCCCCGGCGATACTGCCTTCGATGAATGGGTGGCCACGGTGGCCGGCTTCGTCGAGGCGCCCAAGGGGTCGCTGGCTCTGCCGCTGGACGTTCGCGGCACTGCCTTTCAGCGGCGTGTCTGGCATGCGCTGACCGAGATTCCCATCGGGACGACGCTAAGCTATGCCGAGCTGGCGGCTCGTATCGGTTCGCCCAGGGCGGTGCGTGCCGTAGCACGGGCCTGTGCGACCAACACCTTGGCGTTGGCGGTGCCCTGCCATCGGGTGGTACGTAGCGACGGCGCGCTTTCCGGATACCGCTGGGGTGTGGAGAGAAAGCGCACGCTGCTCGAGCGTGAGGCGGCGCTGGCGGATGCCGCCGTGCCGGAGAAGATACGGGAATGAAGTAAATTCAGCGCGGAGCTTCGTCCATGGGCGGCTCTTCCAGCGCCTCGGTGATGCCCGCTTGAGGTGTACGTTCCAAATAGGTGGAGAGCACCACATAGCTGCGTGTGGCCTTGATGCCCGGCATGGCATAGAGCCGAGCGAGCAGCCCCTCCAGCGCGCGGCTGCTGGCACAGCGCACCTTGAGCAGGGTGCAGGTGTCGCCGGCCACCGAGTGGATCTCTTCCAGTTCGGGCAGTTCGGCCAGCGCTCTGAAGGTGCGGCTCTTGCTGCCCCCGGTGGTATCGACATGCACGAAGGCCAGGAAAGGCTTGCCGGTGGCGGGGCCGTCCAGCACCGCCACCGTACCGCGAATGCGCCCCGTGGCGCGCAGCCGCTTGACCCTTTCATGCACGGCCGGTGCCGAAAGCCCCACGCGGCTGCCCAGTTCGGCATAGCTGAGCCCGGCGTCCACCGCCAGCTCGCCTAATATCGTTCGGTCGAAGGTGTCTAGAGGGCGGGCTTCCGACCCCTTGTCCCGAACGATTTCTGTTTTTTCTGAATTCGGCATTTTCTTGATTGCTCCGAATGTAATTCCTTCCTTCAATGGTAATCTCGAATTCCATATGGAGCGAGCCGTGATCTCTCGTCGCGTTCTCCTGCTGACCGCTGCCATTGCCGTGATCGGTGCCAATTCGCTGGCGCTGAGCCCCATCGCCGCCACGGTGGCGGCCTCGTTTCCGGGCCGCAGCGCCGCCGATGTGGTGACGGCCGCGGCGCTCTATGGCCTGGCCACGGCGTTTAGTGCACTGATGCTGGCTTCGCTGAGCGATCGCATCGGCGCCGAGCGTGCCTTGATGCGGGCGCTGCTGGTGCTGTCGGCTGCCCTGGGTGCCGCTGCGTTTTCGCCGGCGCTGTGGATGCTGATCGTTGCCCAGACACTGGCCGGCCTGGCGGCGGGTGTGGCGCTGCCGGCGATCTACACCCTCACCGCTCAGGTGGCCGAGAAGGGACGCGAGAGCCAGACGCTGAGCTTCGTGCTGACGGGATGGACGCTGAGTCTGGTGGTCGGGGTCGGCCTGGCGGCGCTGTTGGCCGATCTGTTGCACTGGCGTGCCGTCTTCTCCCTCCTGGCGCTGGCTGCCGTGGGGCTGGCGCTGGGGATCTCGCGTTGCCACGATTGGGGCGTGAGAACGGTCGGTGAGGCGCCGAGCTCCACTCTCAAGGCCCTGCGAATTCCCGGCATTCATCCGGTGCTATTGAACGTCGCGGCCTACATGACGGCGTTCTACGGCTTGTACACCTATCTCGGCCCACACCTGGGCGAGGTGCTGCAGCTTCCCGCCTCCTTCGCCGGGCTGGCCATCGCCGTCTATGGCCTGGGCTTCGGCGCTGCCGCACCGCTGGGGCGGTTGGTCGACCGCTACGGTGCGACCGCTGCCGCCTGTGTCACCTTTGCCGGCTTGATGCTGGTCTACCTGGGGTTGATGATAACCGCCGCTCTTCCACCGGTGTTGCTGGCGCTTTGTCTTGCCTGGGGCGTGGCCAATCATCTCGGCTTGAACCTGCTCATGCGCCAGCTCGCCGAAATAGACCCGGCGCAGCGGGGAGCCATCATGGGGCTGTATAGCGCCATCACCTATCTGTGCATGTTTGTCGGTGCGCTGCTCTATCGGCCGATCTTCACCCACTTCGGTTTTGCCGCCTGCGCCTGGGCCTCGGCGATGCTGGTGCTGCCGGCCCTGGGCTGGGCGCTGGGCCAGTGGCGCAAAAAGCAGGCTGGACTACGCTGCCATTCGGAGACATGACGAGTCGATAAAGGAGGTATCTCAGCATGATCGCCTACACCATGGTCGGAACTCGGGACCTGGAGCAAGCGCTGACATTCTACGACCCACTTTTCGCTGAAATGGGCTGGGACGTATGCTGGAAAGACGATGCCTGCGTCTCCTACGGCAAAGAGACCGATCTCGACTTCCCCAGGTTCTTCGTCGGTTACCCCTTCGATGGCCAGGAGGCAGGGGTGGGAAATGGCACCATGATGGCCTTCCAGTTCGCGAAACCGGAGCAGGTCGACAGGCTGTACGAAATTGCCATCAGCAACGGAGGCAGTGACGAAGGCGCTCCCGGATATCGGCCTCAGTATGCCGAAGGCTTTTATGCAGCTTATGTGCGTGACCGCGATGGCAATAAGTTGGCCTTCGTCGTCTATCCGAGAGAGGCGGAATAATTCAGTCTCATTGGCGATGCTTCCGAGAGAAAACGAACCGCCGCGCAATTGAGCGGCGGTTCGTTCTTGAGTGACACCTCAGCCGAACAGTAATGGATCGATCAGTCCGCTCGGGTAGGTCAGGGTTAGCAGTTTCGCCATGCCTACCAGGAAGATCGCCACCCCAGCAGACATGGCGATAGCCACCCACGGTTTGAGACGTGCGATGAACATCAGGAAAGCCAGACAAAACAGCGTTGCGGTGGTGACGAGGCCGAACGTCAGGATCGCTCCGACCAAGGCGAAGAAGCCTGCCAACCAGACGACTTGCTGAAGTAGAGGCTGGTGTTGCCACGCTGGCTTACGGACAAGGCTGCGCAGGATTTCCAGCAGACAGGCGACGCCCATGATTGCCAGGGCCAGTCGGGGCATGAGGCCACCAAGCAGGCTGAGGTCGGCAAGGTGGAACCAGCCATAGGTGGCCATTCCCAGCAGAGCGGTAAAGATCACCAGATCAATGCCACCGATGGTTATCGGCTTGCTGCCGGTCGCAGGTGCTTCCCCAACCGCAGGCGCTTGCTCGGTATCGGTCGATCGGAGCTTACGCCAAAGCTGACGAAACATGGGCAAGAACAGGGCGGCGAGGATCATGGCGCCGATGATCAGCACACCTGGGCGCATGAAGGCAGCGCTGCCTTGGAACTGAACGGCTTGGTAGAAGTAGGCTTCAGCGCCAGGTGCCAGGACGAAGCCGATCAGGAAAGCGGGGCGTGACCAGCCGGCCTGCTTGAACAGGACGCCAAGGGCACCGATCGCGCCGAGGGCCAGGAGGTCTCCCGGGGAGCGTGTTGCCTGGAAGGCCGCAAACATGATCAGCACTGTGATCAGAGGGGCCAGGATGACGAAGGGCACGCGGGTCAAGCTGGCAACTGGACGCGCCAGGCCCAGGCAGAACGCTGCACCGATGATGTTGGCCAAGGCCAGCGACCAGATGATGGTATAGGTCAGGTCTAGATTGGTCTCGATCATGCTGACGCCTGGCTGCAAGCCTAGCAGCAGCAGACCACCCAGGAAGACGGCGGCGGTGCCCGAGCCAGGCACGCCGAACAGCAGAGTGGGCACCATGGCGCCAGAGGCGCAGGCATTGTTGGCGGCTTCCGGTGCGATGACCCCGCGGATGTCGCCGTGGCCAAACTTGGATTTATCCTTGGCGCTCTGTACGGCATGGCCATAGGTCATCCAATCCACCACCGAGCCGGCGAGGCCGGGAATCGTGCCCAGCAGGCTACCGATGCCTGCACAGCGTGCTACCAGGCCACGGTTCTTGCCGACATCTTGGAGGCCTTGTTTCCATCCCTTGCCGAGTCGGGTGCGTTCCCCGGCGATGGCGCCACGCTTGACCAGCAGGTCGATGATCTCGGGAAGTGCAAAGATCCCAAGACCGATCACTACCAGCGGTACGCCATCGAAGAGATAGTTGATCTCGAAGTTGAGACGGAACTCCCCGGTGGCTGGCGCCATGCCGATGGTACCGATCAGCAGGCCCAGGCCGCAGGCGGCGAGCCCTTTGAGCAGGTCGCGTCCGGAGAGCACCGCTACCATCGATAGCCCGAGCAGGGTCAGCATGAAGAGCTCGGAGGAGGAGAACGACAGCACCACCGGCCGGGCGATCAGAATGAAACCCGTCAACACGGCGGCGCCGATCAGGCCACCGATCATCGAAGAAAGGAAGGCACTGGAAAGAGCCCGTGCCGCCTGGCCGCGCTTGGCCAGGGAGAAGCCGTCGATGACGGTGGCCTGGGAGGCGCTGGAGCCGGGAATGCCCAGCAGCACCGAGGCAAAGGTATCGCCGGTGGGAATCACGGCGACCAGACCCATCAGCATGCCGAGGGCGACACTCGGCTCCATGCCGTAGAGGAAGGGCAGCAGCAGCGCCATACCTGCGATGCCGCCGAGACCGGGAATGATCCCAACCACTAGGCCTACCAACACGCCGAGGACCATGTAGAGCAGATGATCCAGAGTGAACAGCTGCCCCAGACTGGAGAGAAGAATATCGAACATGAAATGCGGCTCTCGTGTTATGCGGTGAGTTGAACCCAAAGGTATCGGCCCTTGTCGCCAAGGGACCGATGCCCGTTCTCACGCGTCAGATACTCGCGCCGTGCTTAGTTTTCAGCCAGTCAGCCAGCCACTCGCGAAGATCGTCATCCAGCGCCATGGCTTGTTCGAGATGTCTCTCGACGACATCGCCAACGATCGGGGTGTAGGGGCCCAAGTGGGCGTCAGCCTCCTGCTTGAACTGTTCGGTCTCGACGAACTCGAGGGCCGCTTCCCGGTAAATCTCGACGAGCTCATCAGGCGTGCCTTTGGGCACCATGATCAGCTTCTGCAGCGTGAAGCCTGAGGCGAAGAACTTCTCATAGGCTTCATTGGCGGTGCCGCTCGGGGCCTCACCGTTGAGGTTTTCATAGACTTCGGTAAAGGTCGGCAGGTCGGGGAACGCCGGATCGCGCTCGATCTGCCCTTCTTCGTTCAGTACACCGAGCGAGAAGAGCGGGACGGCACGGCCCGACTCCACCAGGGGGGCCACACTGCTCAGATAGGCTGAGGTGGTCTGGAAGTCGATGTCCGCTTCGCCACGCTCGAAGGCCAGGCGACCCTCGCCACGGCCTTGCATGCCGGAGACGGCCTGAACGTCGACACCCAGCATATCGAGAGCGATCAGCACCGGCAGCTCGAGTCCGGTGTGACTTTGCACCGCCAGCTTGACTCGCTTTTCCAGCAGGGCGGCAATTGCGCTCTCGCTTTCCTCACCCAGGCTGGGCTGGGCGTAGACGACGCCACCGGTCGGGGTTGCCAGGATCGGTGTCCAGGTGGAGTAGTCGTAGCGTACCCGCCGGTCCCCGAGCATGGCGGGAAACTGGGTCGAGGCGGAGGTGCCTAGCCAGTCACTGCCGTCGCTCCTGGCCCGCGTGGCAAAGAGGTTGGCACCGTTGATTGAGCCGCCGCCCGGCACGTTGTCGATTGAAATGGTGGGCTCACCTGGAATGTGTTCGCTGAGCCAGGGGGAGAAGAAGCGGGCCCAGACATCGGTGCCACCGCCGACGCCGAAGGGAATGGTCCACTTGATGGTGCTGGGCACGTTTGCGTCCTGGGCTTGCACGGGGGTGGTGAGCGTCAAACCAAGCCCGGCAATTGCCAGGCTAAGGACGGCGGCTTTTTTCAACCGGCCAAGTGAGTTAGTGGTCTTGTGAGTGTTCATGGCGTGCTCCTGGGTTGTTGTCGTTTGTGGGTGTCAGGTCACCCGTTGATGGTGATGATCAATTGGTCTGCAGTGCAGGCATTGTCTCACTGGGTGTCGTTGAGGCGGTGTAGAAGATCGTGCCGCTCATGATCTTTCTGGCGGTACGAATCAGCGATACACGCGCGATAACGTTGGCATTGCCTTGGCGGTGCTCGACGTCGAGGTCGATGTAGCCGGATGGATGCTCCAACCTCACCTGTGCCAGGCACTCACCCTCGGTCATCCGTCCACTTTCTACTGCGATGCGGTTGGCGATGGTGCCGGGAACGCTGACCGCCGAGGCGACGGCAATGGCTCCGGTAACGGCGATGGCTTTGTGACAGCGGTGGGGGACGAAGTAACGTGCGCACAGTGTGCTAACGCGGTCACGCGCTGCGGAGAGAAGTACTGGCTTGGGCAAGACACCGTTGCTGACGTCGCCCAGCCCCATATTCTGTCCTGCCTTGCGTCGAATGCTTTCGAGCTGCTCGAGAAAAGCGCTATTGGCATCCAGTTCGTCAGGGGGTTCAGCGCCACTTAGGCCGAGGTCCGCAGCGTCGAGCATGATGATCGGCGTTGCCGCGTCGAGACAAGTGACGGCGACGCCTTCGATCGAGTCGCAGGCCTTTCCTGTCGGCAGCAACGCGCCGGTCTTGGAACCCATGATGTCCAAGAAGCTGAGTTGAATCCCGGCGGCACTTCCGGGCACGCCGCTGATGGATGTGTTGCCCTCATAGCAGACCTGGCGGCCCGGCGTGGGGACGTGGCATTCGATCAGGCGTTGGGTGTTGAGATTGCGCACTCGCACCACGGTCTTGCCCTCCTGGGGTTCCACCAGGCCCGTCTCGATCGCGTAGGGGCCGACCGCCGAGAGCATGTTTCCGCAGTTCGGGCTGAAGTCGACGCGGCGATTGAGGACGTCGACTTGGGCAAACAGGTAATCGACGTCGGCGTCGGCATGGGAAGAGCGTTCCACGATGGCAATCTTGCTGGTCAGCGGATCCCCGCCGCCGATGCCATCGATCTGCAGGGCGTGGCCTGAGCCCATCAGGCTTAGCAGGATCTCGGCCTGGGCGTCCTGGCCACTGGGAAGGTCGCTCATGCGCAGGAAAGGGCCTCGGGAGGTGCCGCCGCGCATGATCATGCAGGGAATGCTATTCATCATCGTCATGCCACATCGCGTTTGGGAATCGTGATGTGAGCATGTCAGCGAGCAACTAATGCTTCAAATGCAAATAAATCCTTATATTGATTCTATATCTGCATTAATGTGTTATATTTATCAATACATATTATCCTATGCAAGAGTGCATCGATGACACATCGCCTGGAATTCCTTGATCTTCAAGCCTTTATATTGGTTGCAGAGCTGGGTTCATTCCATGAGGCTGCGCAGCGTCTGCATTTGTCTCAGCCGGCATTATCGCGACGCATTCAGAAGCTCGAGGAGCTTTTGGAAGTCGAGCTGCTCGAACGCACCACCCGCAGGACACACCTGACGCCGATTGGAGCGGATTTTCTGCCGCGCGCCAGGCGTATGATCGAGGAATATGAGTCGTCGATTCTGAACATGCGAGAACTGGCGACGCACCAGAAGGGCACGGTCACGATCGCCTGCCTACCCACCGCCGCTTTTTACTTCCTGCCAAGCGTAATTCGCGGCTTCAGCGAGGCTTGGCCGGGTATTCGCATTCGCATTCTCGACGTCAGTGCCAACGAGGGGCTGCAGCGGGTCATCAACGGCGAGGCCGACTTCGGCATCAACATGTTCAGTGCACAGAGCGCGGAGGTTTCCTTCACACCGCTATTACGTGATCCCTTCGTTCTGGCCCTGAGATCCGACCATCCGCTGGCGGCCAAGAAGAGTATTCAATGGGCGGATCTCGAGCAGGTCAGATTGATTACCGTCAGTCGCGACAGTGGAAATCGTACCCTGCTGGACAATGCACTTTCAGCCGAAGGCATTCGGCTGAACAGCTTCTACGAAGTTCAGCACCTCTCCACCTCACTTGGCCTGGTCGAATCCGGGCTTGGCGTGGCGATTCTGCCCAAGATGACAATGCCCGGCCCGGACCATGACACGCTCTGTTCGCGTGAACTTCCCGAACCCCGCATCCAGCGAACCATCGGTCTGGTCAGAAGCAGTTCCCACAGTATTTCCAGCACGGCTCAGTTGTTCATCGACATGCTTCTCGAGCACTGGGGGAATTCCACGGACTCATGATTTCAACCAGCACACGATGAGCGAGGCGAGGCAACTGGCGGCTGTCGCCATGTCGGTGTGGCCGCGGATCATCTCCTTCGATATCGCTTCGCCTGCGCCGATGATGCCGATGCAGCGCATTCGCAGCGTCCCTTCGTCAAGGTTGCAGTAAGGGCGTAGTGCCTCCTGGTAGAGATCTACATAGTGATCGAGCAGTTCTTGCTGCACTGCTTCCATCTCTTCGGCGCCCTTCAGAGCCGCCGATAGGGCATGCCATTCCGACCCGACATCCGTATAGCACTCCATATAGGCTCGTCCCACGACCTGGGCAATGCTCTCCAGGTGGCGTGGCGCCTTGTCGAGCGCAGCGAGAAAAGCCACCTCCTTGGCATGATCGAGCTGTCGGTACATGACGATGAGCAGGCCGGCTCGCGTGCCGAAGTGCTCATAGGCAATGGGCTTGCTGACGCCGGCGCATTCGGCCAGATAACCCAGGGTGAGAGCATCGGTGCCTTCTTTCTGCACGATGTCGAAGGCTGTCTCCAGCAGTTGCTCGCGGCGCTCGGCCTTCGTCAGTCTTCTTGGTTTGGTCATGCCTAACTTCCTGCTTCTCTCGAGTATCTCGCTTCCATGACGTCGCACAGCATCCTTGACGAGGATAACCTACCTTGCGTAACCTGCAAAAGGTAAGTTACTAATCGTAGGCTTTAGAGGGCACTGTCATGTCTCGACGAATCGAGGATCCGGTTCTGCTCATTGGTGGCTCCGGCGTGGTGGGAGAGAAAGCCGCCGGAACACTGCGGCGCTTGTATCCAGAATTGCCGCTTGCCATTGGTGGGCGTGACATGGCCAAGGCCACTGCCATCGCCCAGGCGCTGGGAAAGGCCGAGGCGACAAGAGTCGAGCTTGGAAAGGCTGGGCTGGGGTTGGCGGAAAGCCAGAGGTTCCGTGCCGTGGTCACCTTCCTGAAGGACGATACCCTGAGCTCCTTGCGCTATGCCCAGCAGCAGGGAGTGCCGCATCTGGGAATTTCGACCGCGGCGTTCGAGATAGCCCCGGAGGTTGCACTGCACATCAATGCTCCCGAGCGTTCGGCCATCCTCATGATGAGCAACTGGCTGGCTGGGAGTGCGACGCTTTCGCTGCTGCATTTGGTACGAGACTTTGCCACGGTTCGGTCTATCCGAATTGCCGCGGTACTCGATGAGCAGGACATGGGCGGGCCGGCGGCTCATGCCGATTACGTACGCCAGACCGGTGCCGTCACGAGTGCGCTGATGCGCGAGTCGGGTAAGTGGTTATGGATGCAAGGGGAGAGGGCACAACGTACGTTCACCATGCTGGATGGAACGCCCGTGACAGGAGCCGCCTTTGGCAATCTCGACCTGCTCAGCATGATGGGAGCCACCGACGCAGAGTCGATCCGTTTCGACTTTGCTCTCGGTGAAACCTCCAGCCGTCGCCGGCGTGAGCCATTTTCCACCGAGATCCTGCTCGAGGTCAGTGGACAGGGGCGGGACGGAAGCCCCCGCCATGTTCGGCAGGGCATCGTGCACCCCGCGGGTCAGGCGCCGCTGACGGCACTGGGCGTGGCGCTCGGCGTGGAGCGCCTGCTCGGCCTTGACGGTGCAACGCCGGTGGCACCGGGGCTCTATCTACCCAACAGCCTTCTCGATCCGGCTTATTTCGTGCAGCGCATGCAGGAGTTCGGAGCCCGCTTCCACGATCTCGAGCCGGAGGTTGGACCATGAGCGCTTCAACTCTCGACCCCGTGCTGCTGATCGGTGGCGCCGGTCGTGTCGGATCACGAGCCGCCCGTTCGCTGCGCAGCATGCACCCTGAGCTGCCGATCGCCATCGCCGGGCGTGACCTCGGCAAGGTCCGCCAACTGGCCTCGGAGATCGGGCATGCCTCGGCCGTTGCCGTCGATCTGGAGCGGGCCGACCTTGGGCTGGATGGGAGCGCCGCTTTCAGTGCCGTAGTCGTACTGTTGAAAGACGACTCGCTGAACGCGCTGCAATTCGCACAAGCGCATGGTGTGCCGTATGTGGCGATAGCCGACTATGCCTTCGACATCGGCCTGGAGGTGGCAATGGCGATTGCACGGCCCACGGCGTCTCCCGTGCTGCTGCTCGGCCATTTTCTGGGCGGCATCGCCGTGCTGGCGACCTTGCATGCCGTACGCGATCTACAGCGAGTGGATAACATCGAGATGGCCGCCATTTTCTCACCGGCAGACATTGGTGGGCCGACGGCCCAGGCGGATATGGCGCGTGTCGCGGGTATTGCGCCCCATCCGCTGATGCTCGTAGACGGCCATTGGGTCTGGGCTGCAGGAGCGGAAGCCCAGCGTACCTTCACCGATATAGACGGTATGACTCTCCAGGGGCAGGCTTATCCGTTGCTGGATGTTGTCAGCTTGGCAGCAGTAACCGATGCCATGTCGGTACGTATCGATGCGGCCATGCGCGAGGATGAGGAGGCGTCTCCCGGCCATCGTCTGATCATCGATGTCGCAGGGGTGGGGAGGTGTGGCGAGTCGCAGCGTACCCGCTGGGTAATCGAGGATAGCGACTTTCACCAGGGCATGAGCGGCATGGGCCTGGCTTTGGCCATCGAACGCCTGCTGGGTCTGGATGGCGACAAGCCGGTCGCCCCTGGGCTCCATCATCCTGAGACTCTCTTGCGGCCGGAAGATGTAATAGAACGATTGAGGACCGCTGGCGTGTCGATTCACGCCTGTCCGGTGCCCGGTCAGTCGGCAGTGAAGTAAACCACCATCCTGAGATGTCGGTGCTCATCCACCAGCAGCGTGGTGTGGTCATACGTCTGCGTGAGCGAGTCGGCATCGATGAGCGTGCCGATGCCGTAGCGATAGGCTTCGTGGTTGGGTTGCTCCCACCAGCGGCGAAAGTCCGGCGACAGTTTGGCGAGCGCTTCGATCAGCTCCTGCATGGCGGGGTCTTCGGGGGCGGCGGCCAGGTCGCAGCGGAACTGGGCCAGCAGACGGGCGGCGTCCTGGCGCCAGTCGGGGAGGCGCCTGCGCAGCGCCGGGTCGGCGAACAGCAGGCGCATCATGTTGCGCTCGCCGGGCTCCCTGTCGCTGAAGCCGAGCAGGGCATCGGCGGCGGCGTTCCAGGCGATGACGTCCCAGCGCAGGTTCATCACATAGGCCGGCCTTGGCATGTCGTCCATCAGCCTCTGCACCAGGGGCGGGATTTCCTGCCACTGGTAGGCTTCCACCGGCGGCGGGCGGCGATGGGCAAGCAGGAACAGGTGGCAGCATTCGGCGTCGTCGAGCTTGAGCGCCTTGGAGACTTTCAGCACGAAGCTCTCCGAGACGTTGATATCGCGCCCCTGCTCGAACCAGGTGTACCAGGTCAGTCCCACCCCGGCGAGGGTGGCCACTTCCTCGCGCCGCAGCCCGGGCGTGCGCCGACGCCCGGTGGAAGGCAGGCCGACGTCGGCCGGCGTCAGCTTGCTGCGATGATGGATCAGGAACTCGGTGAGTTCGCTGCGGGTTCTGTCGAGGCTGCGTCCGGCCATGGCAGTGCTCCAGGCAGTTACCTATAGTAGTTACCCATAGTAATAGGATAACTGGCTATATTGTAACCCCATCAGTATGGGCCAAGACTACCATGCCAACCCTACGGAAAGGAGGTATGGCATGGTTTCCCTCGATGAAGCGTCCGGCTCGCGCATCGCCCGGCAGCGTGCGGGCATCAAGGAGTGGGCCGGTCTGGCGGTGTTGGCGCTGCCCACCGTGCTCCTCGGTCTCGATGTCACGATTCTCTATCTGGCCCTGCCCGCCCTGGCGGCGGATCTGCAGCCGAGCAGCACCCAGGCGCTGTGGATCATGGATGCCTACGGCTTCATGATTGCGGGCTTTTTGATCACCATGGGTACCCTGGGCGACCGTATTGGCCGTCGCCGGCTGCTGATGATCGGCGCTGTGGCCTTCGGCATCACGTCGGTGATCGCCGCCTACTCCACCAGTGCTGCCATGCTGATCGCCGCCCGTGCAGTGCTGGGCGTGGCCGGCGCGACGCTGATGCCCTCGACCCTGGCACTGATCAGCAACATGTTCGGCGACGTGCGCCAGCGCGCCCTGGCCATCGGCGTGTGGGCCACCATGTTCGCCCTGGGCATGGCACTGGGGCCGGTAGTCGGTGGGATGTTGCTGGAGCGCTTCTGGTGGGGAGCGGCCTTTCTGGTGGCGGTGCCGGTGGTGGCCGTACTGCTGATTGCGGCGCCGATGCTGCTGCCGGAGTATCGCGCGAAACGCAGTGGTCGGTTGGATCTCGCCAGCGTGGCGCTTTCGCTGGCGGCCGTGCTGCCGGCGGTCTATGGGATCAAGGAGCTTGCCAAGTTGGGGCTCGAACCGGTTCCCGTGCTTGCCCTGGCGCTGGGCGGCTTGATGGCGCTGGTCTTCGTGCGCCGCCAGCAGCGCCTGGACGACCCGCTGCTCGACATGCGGCTGTTCGGCAGCCGCACCTTCAGTGCCGCGCTGATCGTATTGCTGGTGGGGCTGGTCGGCGTGTCCGGCGTAATGCTGCTGGTGACCCAGTACCTGCAACTGGTGGCGGGGCTCACACCGCTGGCGGCGGGGCTGTGGATGGGGCCGCCGGCGCTCGCGATGGTGCTGGCGGGCATCATGGCGCCGCTGATTGCCCGACGCATTCGTCCCGGCTACGTGGTAGGCGCCGCACTGGCGCTCTCGACGCTGGGCTATTGGCTGCTGGCCGCCGTCGAAGTGAACGCCAACGGGGTGGGCATGGCGATTGCCGGGTTCTCGCTGGTCTATCTCGGCCTTGGCACCATCGCCGCTCTGGGCACCGACCTGGTGGTGGGCGCGGCGCCGGCGGAGAAGGCCGGCTCGGCCTCGGCCATGTCGGAGATGGTGCAGGAGCTTGGCGTTGCGTTGGGCGTTGCGCTGTTGGGTAGCCTGGCCACCTTCGTCTACCGTGCCCAGGTCAGCGCGACGATGGCCGGTGGCGAAGCTGCCGAGACGGTGGGCATCGTGGAGGAGAGCCTGTGGGCCACCGTTTCGGCCGGCGATAGCCTGCCTGCCGGCGTACTGCTGGAAGCCCAGCAGGCCTTTACCGCAGGGCTGAACGTGACCGCAACGGTGGGCGGTATCGCCATCCTGGCGCTGGCGGTGGTTTCCATCGTCAGCCTGCGCCATGTCGGGGCGATAGGCGGAGACGTACAGGAACAGCCAGCTGGGAAAGGTGAGCCCTGCTCGCCGGTCAGCTAGTCAGTGCTTCCCAGCTCGCCATGGCGCAGTCGGCAATGCGCAGCAGGGTCTCGCGCGAGGCGCCGTCGCGGGCCTGAATCGACATGCCGTGCTGCACGGTGACGAAGTAGCTGGCCAGGGCGCGACAGTCCGTCGAGGCGGGTAGCTCACCTTCCTCGACGGCACGCTTCAGGCGGCGCTCCAACAGGCAGCCGTTCTCCTTGCGGTGGGCCTTCAAGGCATCGCAGACCTGGGCATTGGCCCCCTGCATCTGCGGGGCGGCAAGCACGATCATGCAGCCGCGAGGCGTATCGCCGCGGGTGAATGCCTCGGCCGTGGCATGCAGTACGTGCGCGATGGCGTCGCGTGCCGTCGGCGCCGTCTCCACTTGCTCCCAGATACCGCTGCCTTCCGTCTGGACGTAGAGCGCCACCGCTTCATGGAACAGTGCCTCCTTGCTGCCGAAGGTGGCGTAGAGGCTGGGTGCGTTGATGCTCATGGCCCGGGTCAGGTCGGTGAGCGAGGCGTTGTCGTAGCCCTGAGTCCAGAACACCTCCATAGCCCGACGCAGGGCCTCTTCCCTGTCGAAGCCGCGGGGTCTACCGCGCTGAGGCATGTCTTGCTCCTTTTTTGTATCGATAACTACAAAATATCTTGACAGCGGCTTGGCTGTCTAGCCATCTTATTTGTGTATCGATCACTACATAAATTGCTTGAACGGAGACGAGAGATGCAGCAACTCAGCGGAAAGGTAGCGGTGGTTACCGGTGGCAGCCGCGGCATCGGTGCCGCCATTGCCCGGCGTCTGGCAGCGGAAGGGGCAAGTGTTGCGGTGACCTATGTCAACGGTGAGGCCCAGGCGCAATCGGTGGTGGACGAGATCGTCTCGGCAGGTGGGCGGGCAATGGCGATTCGTGCCGACAATCGCGACGACGCGGCGCTTAAGGCCGCCGTCGAACGCACGGTGGCCGAGCTAGGCGGGCTCGATATCCTGGTCAACAACGCGGGCATCTTCCCGTCCGGGACGATCGAGGAGGTGACGCTTGAAGAGCTGGATCGCACCATCGCGATCAACCTGCGGGCGCCGGTAGTGACCGCCATGGCGGCGGTGGGGCATATGCCGGAGGGTGGGCGCATCATCACCATCGGCAGCAACCTTGCCGTTCGGGTGCCCTGGTCCGGCATCAGCCTCTATGCCATGAGCAAGGCGGGCCTGGTGGGGCTGACCAAGGGGCTGGCACGAGACCTCGGATCGCGGGGCATCAACGTCAACATCGTACACCCAGGCTCTACCGATACCGACATGAACCCCGCCGACGGCGAGCTCTCCGCCCCCCAGCGTAGCTTGATGGCCATTCCCCGCTACAACGAAGCCGACGACGTGGCCGGCCTGGTGGCCTGGTTGGCCGGCCCGGAGGGTCGTTCGATCACCGGGGCGGAGTTCACCATCGACGGCGGTGCCAATATCTGAAGAGTTACCCTCTACTAGCTTGTGTGCCGACCCGGTGGGCCGGTACACGCTAATCAAGCGGGGTTGGTAAGGAGGGTTTTCATATCCAGGCTCGCCGTCAATTCTTCCACCAGAGCGTCGATCTCTCTCTCGGCCTGGGCCAGCGAGGCCTGCAGGCGCTCGCCGCCGAACTCGTCGTATTCCGCCGCGATGCCGTGCACGTCGTCGACGCCCAGGTAGCCGAATACGGTGCGAATGTGCGGCTCGACATGATTGGCCTGGGCCATGCGCTCGCCCGGTTCGTAGCCGTAGTCGCCGCGGGAGCTCAGCACTACCAAGCGCTTGTGCATCTCGGTCAGCATCGGCCAGTAGGGCAGCCCCTGGCGTGAGCGGTCGAAGCCGAAGGTACGCCCGACCCGTACGATATTGTCGATATAGGCCTTGAAGCCGGCCGGGACGCCGAAGTTGTACATCGGCACGCCGGCAACGATCAGGTCCGCCTCCAGCAGTTCGTCGACCAGGGCATCGCTCTCGGCCAGGGCGTCGTGCATCCAGGGCTCACGTGCCTCCGGCTTGGTGAAGGCGGCGTGAATCCATTCGCCGGTCACGGGGCGCGGCGGATGCTGGCCCACGTCACGATAGAGGATACGATCGTCGGGGCGGGCTTTTTTCCATTGTGCGATGAAGTGCGCACTGAGGCGGCGGGAATGGGAGCCATGCGGATCGATACCGGAACGGCCGGAGCGGGCGCTGGCGTCGAGGTGGAGTAGTGTGATCATGAACGTCTCCTGACAAGAAGAACTCAACTCGGATGATGCGTGGGAGACAGGATCGGTTCATGATGCAAGGCTGACAAACGACCATTTCTTGAAGGATGGAATAGCTGGGCTTGTCCATAGGCTGGGCTTTTCGATAAGGAGATGTCGGTGAACCGACGCACGCTGCCGTTATCCCAACTGCGCGCCTTCGAAGCGGCGGCGCGTCATTGCAGTTTCAAACGGGCCGCCGAGGAGCTGGCCGTCACGCCGGCTGCGGTCAGCCATCAGGTGCGCGATCTGGAAGCGCTGCTGGGAGTGGCGCTATTCGAGCGCCGCGTTCGCCAGGTAGTGCCGACCCCGGTCGCCATGCAGCTGCTTCCTGTGCTGCAGCGTGGCTTCGATGCCTTCGGCGAAGCGCTGGAGGCGCTGCGGGAGCAGGGCGATGGCGGTAGCGTAACGCTCTCCTGCACGCCGGCCTTTGCCAGCCAGTGGCTGTTGCCGCGCCTGGCCGACTTCCATGCGCGGTGCCCCGATACCGATCTGCGCATCCACGCCAGCGAGGCGCCGCTGGATCTATCACGTAGCGCGTCGCTGGCGATTCGCTATGGCATGGGGCCTTATCCGGAGCTCGAAGCCGAGGTACTGGCCGAGGATGCCTTTGCTCTAGTGGCCAGCCCACGGCTGGCACTGACAGGGTATGAAGACCTGAAGGTAGTGCGTCACATCGTCTTCGACTGGCACTGCTCCACCTTGGGACTGCCCTCTTGGCAGCACTGGTGCCAGGCGGCAGGCCTGACCCAGGCCGACCTCGGCGCAAGCTTGAGCTTCTCTGACGAGAGCCATGCCATCCAGGCCGCCATTGCCGGTCAGGGGGTGGCATTGCTGAGTCTCACACTGGTGAAAGCGGAGCTTGAGCGCGGCGTGCTTCAGGTGCCCTTCGGGCCGAGGCTGCCGGGGCTGCGCTATCAACTGGTCCGGCATCACCGGTTTGCCGGGCATGCGGCGCTGGAGCAGGTTGCGGCGTGGCTGCGCGAGGAATTTGCCCGAGACTTCGGCGGGGGGAGCGAAGCCATACTGGACAGGCCTGCCCACCACTGATTGGGTCAGGTCGGGGCAGGACTTTTCCGGTGGGATGCAGCAGGGGCCGCGCTGCTTAGTCTTCCCGAATCGCTCTAGGTGTCGGCCGCCCGGCGCACGCCTTCGGCCAGTTCACGCACCAAGCCATGAACCGCCTCGATGGCACCATGTCGAGTCTCTGCGCTATTGATGGCTTCTACCAGCGCCGAGCCGACTACGACGGCGTCACTGAATCGGCCAATCGCCGCTGCCTGTGCTGCATTGCGAATGCCGAAACCGACGGCAATCGGCAAGCGGCTACGCTCGCGCAGCTGGCCCACCATGCGCTCGACGTCGTGCACGACAGGTTCGCGTCCTCCCGTTACGCCGTTCATCGAGACGCAATACAGAAAGCCCGAGGCATTATCCAGCACCCGTGGCAGCCGCTTGGCATCGGTGGTCGGCGTGGCGAGGCGGATGAAGGCAATGCCATGTCGCTTGGCCGGCAGGCATAGCTCGTCATCATGCTCGGGTGGCAGATCGACCACTATCAAGCCATCGACACCGGCGCGGGCAGCGTCCTCGAGGAAGCGCTCCACGCCGTAGCGGTAAATGGGGTTGTAGTAGCCCATCAGCACCAGCGGCGTTTGCGACTCCTGTTGGCGGAAGGCGTGTACCAGCTCGAGTGTCCGGGCCATTGTCTGCCCACCCTCGAGGGCGCGTAGCGTCGCCTTCTGGATGGCAGGGCCGTCGGCCATGGGATCGCTGAACGGCATGCCGAGCTCGATCACGTCGGCGCCAGCAGCCGGCAGCCCTTTCAGGATTTTCAGCGAGGTTTCGAAGTCGGAATCGCCGGCGGTGACGTAGGTGACCAGGGCAGGCCTTTTCTCCGCCTTGAGCGCGGCAAAGCGCTCGGCCAGGCGAGTGGTGTCGTTCATGGGGCTCTCTGTGACGGCGCTCATTGATAATTCTCCCCGAGATGTTTGGCTACGCTGATCATGTCCTTGTCGCCGCGCCCGCTCAGGTTGACCACCATCAGGTGGTCGCGGGGCAGCGTCGCTGCCCGCTTGGCGACCTCGGCCAGGGCGTGGGCCGATTCGAGCGCGGGAATGATCCCCTCCTGACGACAGCAGAGCTGGAACGCCGCGAGCGCTTCGTCGTCGCTGATCGAGACGTATTCGACCCGGCCCTGCTCATGCAGCCAGGCATGCTCCGGGCCGATGCCGGGATAATCGAGCCCGGCCGATATCGAGTGGGCGTCAATGATCTGGCCATCCTCATCCTGCAACAGGTAGGTGCGATTGCCATGCAGAACCCCGGGTGCGCCGCCGCTGAGGCTTGCCGCGTGCATGCCGGTGTCGATGCCCTTGCCGCCGGCCTCGACGCCGATCATCTCGACCGATTCATCGGCGAGGAAGGGGTGGAACAGGCCCATGGCGTTGGAGCCGCCACCGATGCAGGCGACGAGAGAGTCGGGTAGGCGCCCTTCCATCTCGAGGATCTGTGCGCGGGTCTCGCGCCCGATCACTGCCTGGAAGTCACGCACCATGGCGGGGTAGGGGTGCGGTCCGGCCACGGTGCCGATGATGTAGAAGGTGTTGTCGACGTTGGTCACCCAGTCGCGCAGCGCCTCGTTCATCGCATCCTTGAGCGTGCCGGTCCCCGTCGTCACCGGAATGACCTCGGCGCCGAGCAATTTCATGCGAAACACGTTGGGCTGCTGGCGTTCGATATCGGCCGAGCCCATGTAGACGACACAGGGCATGCCGAAGCGTGCCGCGACGGTGGCGGTGGCGACGCCATGCATGCCGGCGCCCGTTTCGGCGATGATGCGGGTCTTGCCCATCCGCTTGGCGAGCAGGATCTGGCCGATACAATTGTTGATCTTGTGAGCTCCAGTGTGGTTGAGCTCCTCACGCTTGAGATAGATCCGGGCGCCGCCAAAGTGCTCGGTAAGACGCTCGGCAAAGTAGAGCGGGCTGGGCCGGCCAACATAATCGCGCTGGAAGTAAGCGAGCTGGCGCTGGAATTCGCTGTCCTGCCGGGCCGTATCGTATTCGGCCTGAAGCTCGTTAATCAGCGGCATCAACGTCTCGGGGACGAAGCGGCCGCCGAAACGGCCGAACATGCCATGGGCATCGGGCTGCATCGAAAGGTCGGTCATGAGGTGCCTCGAAGGTTCAGGGAGCTTTCGATGAAACTAACGCAGACAGGCGGGACGAAAAATCGATAAGATGGCTGCCATATGTGAGCCAGAGTCACAGATCGATGCACTCCATGCCTTCCCTCAGCGCCCTGCGCGCTTTCGAGGCCACCGCGCGGTTGGGTAGCGTCACGGCCGCGGCGAATGAACTCAGCGTGACTCACGGTGCGGTGAGCCGTCAGCTGCGGAGCCTGGAAGAGCACTTCGGCGTGGCGCTGTTCACCAAGGCGGGCCGCGGTCTGCAGCTCACCAGTCACGGGGAGCGGCTGCAGCACGGCGTTGGCGAGGCGTTCCTGCGCCTGCGTGACAGCTGCACGCAGTTGAAGCGTGACGTCGAGGCGGCGCCGTTCATCCTGGCCTGTCCGGGTAGCCTCCTGGCGCGCTGGCTCATTCCGCGACTCGATCGCCTGCATCGTGCGCTGCCGGAACTCAAGCTGCATGTCGTCGCCAGCGAGAGCGAAGCTACCCCGGGAAGAGGCGAGGTAAGCGCAACGCTGACGTTTGCGGAACCGCCATGGCCGGCCGACCTGGAGGTGGTCGAGTTGGCCGCGGAACACATCGGCGCGGTAGTGAGCCCACAGTTGGCCGCTCGGTTCGATCCGCAGCGGCCAGCGACGCTGTTTGACGCCAAGCTGCTGCATACCGCCTCGCGGCCTCAAGCCTGGCCTCACTGGGCGCGTGCGCATGGACTCGATGCAGAGCGTCTCGACCGGGCGCTGGCCGAGGGTCAGGGCTTCGATCATCTCTATTATCTGCTCGAGGCGGCAGTGGCCGGGTTGGGGGTGGCGATAGCGCCTCGGCTGTTGGTCGAGGACGAACTGCGTCAGGGACGACTGATCGCTCCCTGGGGCTTCGCCGAGACGCCCGCCCGGCTGTGTCTGTGGCTTTCCCCCGCTGATAATCGACGCTGCAGCACTCGGCTCATCGAATGGCTCAGGGGGGAGCTGAACGAGATGTTCTCGTCGCGGTAACCGGAGACTGCCCGGGAACATCGCGTATCTCCTCGCACTCGATTACGTTGTAGAAAAGCGATTTCCGGAGCGCCCATGCCGCTCGATGCCTTTCATACCGCCGTCAGCGACTGGTTCGCACGCGGCCTCGGTACGCCTACTGAGGTGCAGGCGCGCGCCTGGCCGGCCATCGGCGCGGGCGGCCATGTGCTGATCGCCGCGCCCACCGGCTCGGGCAAGACGCTGGCAGCCTTTCTTGCCGCCATCGATGGCCTGGTGCGGCGTGGGCTAGACAGCGGGCTGCCCGACGAAACCGTGGTGCTCTACGTCTCGCCGCTGCGCGCGCTCTCCAACGACATCCAGCGCAACCTGCAGGCGCCGATTCGCGGTATCGCCGAGGGGCTTGAGGTAGATGGCCGGGAGGCACCGGAGATACGCGCCTGGGTGCGCACCGGCGACACCACCTCGTCGGAGCGCGAGCGCATGCGCAAGCGTCCGCCGCATATCGTGGTCACCACGCCGGAGTCGCTCTACGTGCTGCTGACGTCCGACTCGGGGCGGCGGATGCTCTCCAGCGTGCGCACGGTGATCGTCGACGAGATTCATGCAGTGGCCGGCACCAAGCGCGGCTCGCACCTGGCGCTGTCGCTGGAGCGGCTGGCCGGGCTCACCGCGCGCCCGCCGCAGCGCATCGGGCTCTCGGCCACCCAGAAACCGGTGGAGGCGGTGGCGGCGTTCCTCACCGGTGGCAGTGAGTGCACCATCGTCGACACCGGCCATGTGCGCCGGCGCGACCTGGCCATCGAGGTGGCCGGCTCGCCGCTCACTGCGGTGATGGCCAACGAGGTGTGGGAAGAGGTCTACGACCGCCTGGCAGCGCTGGTGAGAGAACACCGCACCACGCTGATCTTCGCCAACACCCGGCGGGTGTGCGAGCGGGTGGCGCGCCACCTGGCCGACCGCCTGGGGAATGAGTGGGTGACCTCGCACCACGGCAGCCTGGCCCGCGAGCACCGCCTGGATGCCGAGCAGCGCCTCAAGCAGGGCGAGTTGCGTGCGCTGGTGGCTACCGCTTCGCTGGAGCTGGGTATCGACATCGGCGAGGTGGATCTGGTCTGTCAACTCGGCTCGCCGCGTTCGATGTCGGCCTTTCTGCAGCGGGTGGGGCGCTCCGGTCATGGCGTGGGGCGTACCCCCAAGGGGCGGCTGTTCCCACTGACCCGCGACGACCTGGTTGAGTGCACCGCGCTGATGGGCGCGGTGCAGGCCGGCGAGCTCGACCGGCTGCACATCCCCGAGGGGCCGCTCGACGTGCTGGCGCAGCAGATCGTCGCCGAGGTCGCCGGGGCGGGCGAAACCGAGGAGAGCGCGCTATTCGCACGACTCCGCGCCGCCTGGCCCTACCGTGCGCTGAGCGAGGAGCGCTTCGACGCAGTGGTACAGATGCTCGCCGATGGCTACACCACTCGGCGCGGGCGACGCGGGGCCTACCTGCATCGCGACCGGGTCAACGGCCGTCTGCGCCCGCGGCGCAACGCGCGGCTCGTTGCCCTGACCAACGGCGGGGCGATTCCCGACCACTTCGACTACGACGTGATCCTGCAGCCGGAAGAAATCCGTGTCGGCACCGTCAACGAGGATTTCGCCTTCGAGAGCATGCCGGGCGACATCTTCCAGCTCGGCAACCAGGCCTATCGCATCCTCAAGCTCGCCACCGGGAAGCTCTACGTGGAGGACGCCCGCGGGGCGCCGCCGAGCATCCCGTTCTGGTTCGGCGAGGCGCCGGCACGTACGCAGGAGCTGTCGCAAGCGGTGTCACGGCTGCGCGAGGGTATCGACCGGCAGCTGGCCGAGGGCGACGAGGCCGAGGGCGACGAGGCCGAGGCCCAAGCGTGGCTGGAAGCCGAGTACGGCCTGGCGCCGGCCGCCGCCGAGCAACTGGTGCGCTATCTGGCCGTGGCGCGGGCGGCGCTGGGCGTCATTCCTTCCCAGCATCATCTGGTGCTGGAGCGCTTCTTCGACGAGGCCGGCGACATGCATCTGGTGCTGCATTCGCCGTTCGGCTCCAAGCTCAACCGCGCCTGGGGGCTGGCGCTGCGCAAGCGCTTCTGCCGCAAGTTCAACTTCGAGCTGCAGGCGGCGGCGCTGGAGGACAGCATCGTGCTGTCGCTGGGGCCGACTCACAGTTTCCCCCTCGACGAGGTGTGGACCTACCTCAACGCCAAGACGGTGCGCGAGGTACTGATCCAGGCGCTGCTCGATGCGCCGATGTTCGGTCTGCGCTGGCGCTGGAACGCCTCGGTGGGGCTGGCCGTGCCGCGCACCCGCAATGGCCGACGGCGCCCGCCGCAGCTGCAGCGCCAGGACTCCGAGGACCTGCTCTCGGTGGTCTTTCCCGATCAGCTCGCCTGCGCCGAGAACCTGGCCGGAGCGCGGGAGCTGCCCGATCACCCCCTGGTGGACCAGACCCTGCACGACTGCCTGACCGAGGCCATGGACATCGACGGCCTGGAGCGTCTGCTGTCGCGCCTCGAAGCCGGCGAGATCGTCGTCAGCGGGCGCGACCTGGCGGTGCCTTCCCCGCTGTCGGAAGAGGTGGTCAATGCGCGTCCCTACGCCTTCCTCGACGACGGTGCCCAGGAGGAGCGGCGCACCCTGAGCGTGCGCACCGGCAGCGCGCTCGACGTGGCCGAGGCCGCCGCATCTGCGCGCTATGCCCCCGAGGTGATCGACCGGGTGTGCGAAGAAGCCTGGCCCGCACCGCGCGATGCCGACGAGCTGCACGACGCGCTGGTGATGAGCGGTTTCATCACCATGCACGAAGCCGAAGAGGAGTGGCGGCCCTGGTTCGATGCACTAGCCCGGGACAGGCGTGCTGCGGTCGTTACGCCATCCAACGGTGAGGCGCTGTGGACGGCGGCGGAGCGCTTGGGTGAGCTGCTGGTGCTCTATCCTGAAGCCGTACTCAAGCCACCCATCGAAGCCCTGGGCACGGCCCCGGCGTCGTCCGACGAGGCACTGACCGAGCTGCTGCGTTCACGGCTCGAGACGCTGGGGCCGGTCACGGCGGCAAGCCTGGCCACGCCTCTTGGCGTATCACTGGAGCGCTGCATGGCGGCGCTGGCGCGTCTCGAGGTCGAGGGCTTCGTGCTGCAAGGGGCTTTTCTCGGCGGCAGCCAGGTGGCCTGGTGCGAGCGGCGCCTGCTGGCGCGCATGCATCGCTATGCCATCGACCGCCGTCGTGCCGAGATCGAGCCGGTGAGCATCCAGCACTACCTGCGCTTCTTGCTCGACTGGCACGGCCTGACCGAGCGGCCGCAGGGGCCTGAGGCGCTGGCCGCAGCGGTGGAGCGGCTGGAGGGCTTTCCCGTGGCGGCCGGTGCCTGGGAGAGCGACGTGCTGCCGGCGCGGGTGGCCGAATTCTCGCCGCACATGCTTGACCAGTTGCTCGCCAGCGGGCGCTTCATCTGGCTGCGCCTGCTGCCGCCTAGAATCGCCGAAGGCGACGAGCGTCAGCGTCCGGGCCCGCTGCGCAACACGCCGATTGCCTTGATCGAGCGCCAGACGTTGAACGACTGGCGGCAGGCCGCGCCGGTACCCGATGTCAGCGAGCTGCCGCTCTCCGGCGGGGCACGTCGGGTGCTGGAGGCGCTGCAGGCCGGTGGGGCGATGTTCTTCGCCGACCTGCTCGGCCCCGCCCACATGCTGCGCACCCAGGTGGAGGAGGCGCTGGGCGAGCTGGCCTCGTGGGGGTTGGTCACTTCCGACAGTTTTACTGGCCTGCGGGCACTCATCGCCCCGGCCAGCAAGCGACCGCCCATTGCTGCGAGCGGGCGTCGGCGTCGGCGGCACGCCCCGGGAGTGGACGCCGCCGGGCGCTGGTCGTGGCTGCCCGCGCCGGAGCGCGACGATACGCCGGAAAAGCGCCGCATCTCGACGGACATGGAGAGCCTGGAGCATATCGCCTGGGTGCTGTTGGAGCGCTACGGCGTGGTGTTCCGTCGTGTGATCGAGCGCGAGCCGGCACTGCCGCCCTGGCGCGAGCTGCTGTATGTGTATCGCCGGCTGGAGGCGCGCGGCGAGATTCGCGGCGGGCGTTTCGTGCAGCAGTTTGCCGGCGAGCAGTTCGCCCTGGCCGAGGCGGTGGGGGCACTCAAGGCCATGCGCCGCCGGGAGCCGGACGGCACCCGCGTGGTGGTGGCTGCCGCCGACCCGCTCAACCTGGTGGGCATTCTTGCCCCCGGGCAGCGACTACCGGCGGTGTCGGGCAATCGTCTGCTCTATCGCGACGGGGTGCCGGAGGCCGTGCTGCAGAACGGCGAAGTGCATTTTCTGGAGACGCTATCCACCGGGGCAAAGTGGCAGGTGCAACAGCTGCTGCGGCGTGGGCCGGGGCATGAAAAACCCCCGACACCAGAGGTGCCGGGGGCTGCGATATCGATGCGCTGACGCTCAGTCGTGCCGCGAGCGTTGCCGGTGAGGAACGCGCTTATCCTCCTCGATACGCACTTCCTTGCGGTTGGGGTGCCTCTGCTTCTCGCTCATGGTGTAGGCCAGAGCCGAAAGCGCCACTGCGGCCACGCTCACGGTCAGCATTTCGATGATACCCATGCGCATGTCCTCCTGCGGGTGAATGGGGCGACCCTCGGGACGTCAGTCCTTGTCCCTACGAGAGGCGTGCCAGTAAATCGAGCGTGGCAGCTTTCTCGCCGGCCGACAAATGCTTTGACCTGAAGGCGTGGACTAAGTTTTAACGCTCCGCGAGAAAAAGCGGGCACGACGCCTCGCATGAGGCTGGCGTTAGCCGCCGGCCCGGCGAGCGGCCTCACCGACCGGCCCTCTATCGAGTCGCTTCTGTCCTGGCTCGCTCGATACCTACCTGAGCTCATGGTGTTGCCGTGCGGAACCGTGTCGCTATTGCTTTTTTATCGGAATTATTGAAATATATTTCCAGGTATATACTTCTGGCTAATATCCAGTGCAACGTTGCGTAATTCTACGGAGGCATTATCCGTACTTCTGACTAAGGGATGGCCGCAGGGTAAATTACGCAGCTCTCCGGATTTAATTTGATAGCCACCGTTTTATTCTCCCCAGGTCAGTTTTCTGACCAGCTCGCGATTCAATCATTAAAACAAACGAGGGCATTGCTCGATAGCGCGCTACTTTATCGAGCACGCCGGGAGTCAATATAGCCATGAGCGTCAACAGGCGTAATTTCCTCAAGTATGGCGGTGCCGCCGCAGTGGGTACCGTGATGGCACCGAGCATCGTCAAGGCTCAGGAAACCTTCAACTGGCGCATGACCACCAGTTGGCCATCCGGTTTTCCGTTCTTCCAGTCTGGCCCCGGCTCCGCGACGGACTTCGCCAGACGAGTCGAAGAAATGTCCGGCGGGCGCATCAAGATTCGCGTCTACGGCGCGGGTGAGCTCATTCCTGCCTTCGACGGCTTCGATGCGGTATCGCGCGGCCAGCAGGTGCAGCTCAACCATGCCTGCTCCTACTACTGGGCCGGGGAGTCGTTTGCCGCTCAGTACTTCACCACCGTGCCGTTCGGCATGACCTTCCAGGGCTTCAATGCCTGGCTGGCCCACGGTGGCGGCTACGAGTTGTGGAAGGAAACCTACGAGCCCTACAACCTGATCCCGCTGGCAGTGGGCTGTACCGGTGCGCAGCCGGTGGGCTGGTTCCGCGAGCCGGTGACCAGCGTGGCGGATTTCCGCGGCCTGAACATCCGCATGCCGGGGCTGGCCGGCGATGTCTACAACGCCATCGGTGCCAACGCCCGCCTGCTGCCCGGCGGTGAGATCTTCTCGGCGCTGGAGCGCGGTGCCATCGACGCGGCGGAGTGGGTGGGTCCCTATCTCGACCGTGCCCTGGGCCTGCACAACGCGGCCAAGCACTACTACTCCTCGGGCTGGCACGAGCCCTCCACCACCACCGAGGTGATCGTCAACAAGGACGCCTACGACTCCTTGCCCAGCGATCTCCAGGCCGTGCTCCACAATGCCGCTGCCGCTTGCAACATCACCTCCCACACCTGGATCGAGGCCCAGAACGGCGACGCCCTGGACGACCTGGTCAACAACCACGGCGTGGCGTTCGAGACCCTCCCCGACGACGTTATCCGGGCGCTGTTCGAGGCCACCCGCGACATCCTGGCAACCGAGGCCGACAAGGACCCGCTGGTCAAGCGCATCAACGACAGCTTCTGGGCGTTCAAGAAGAAGCACGACGGCTGGCATACCAACAGCGAGGCCGTCTTCGCCAACACCATCAGCCGCTACGGTCAGGGCATGATCTGACGTCGGCCGGGCGCTCGGCCGAGCGGCATTCCGTAACGCCGAGCGCCCTCCTGCCAGACCCATCCGGGTCGCGCTTACCCCACCTTTGACGTCCGCTGGGCGCCCGCCCAGAGGGGGAGTTGAAATGCTGCGTCTGTGTACCTGGCTCGAGCGTGCGCTCGAGCGAATAACCGGCCTGGCCGGTTTCATCGGCTGTCTGGCCATGCTCATCATGATCGCGCTGATCTTCGGCAACATGCTGAGCCGCTATGCCTTTGGCCTGGGCGCGGTGTGGGCCCAGGAGCTGGAGTGGTACCTGCTGTCGGTCATGGCGATGATGGGCATCGCCTACGCCATGAAGTTCGACGATCACGTGCGCGTGGACATCCTGTCGAGCCGCTTCAGCCCGGTCGGCATGATGTGGCTGAACCTCATCGCTGCGCTGCTGGTGGCGCTGCCCTGCGCGCTGCTCATCATCCATTACAGCTTGCCGTTCGCCGAGACCTCGTTCATCCGCGGCGAGCGCTCACCCAATTCTTCCGGTCTTCCCTGGCGCTGGATACCCAAGGCCATGGTGGTGGTCGGCTTCGTCTTCGTGGCGGCCGAGTCGCTGCGCCAGGCGCTCGAGAACGGTCGGCGCCTCGTTCAACACTACGCTGGGAGAGCCTGAGCCATGCCCTTGGAATATTACGCGCTGGCCATGATCGTGGCTTTCTTCGTGCTGGTGATGACCGGCATTCCGGTCGGCTTCGTGGTGGCGTTCGTCGGCTTCGTGTTCGGCTTCATCGGCTTCGACGGCTGGCTGTTCGAGCTGCTGCCCTCGCGCATCTACGGCGTGGTGGCCAACTACACCCTGCTGGCCATCCCGCTGTTCGTCTTCATGGGCGTGATGCTGGAGCGCTCGAAGATCGCCGAGCGCATGCTCGACGTGATCGGTCACCTGTGCGGCGGCCTGCCGGGCGGCATGGCCCTGGCGGTGATCATCGTCGGCGTACTGCTGGGCGCAGCGACGGGCATCGTCGGTGCCGCCATCGTCACCCTGACGCTGATGGCGCTACCGACCCTGGTGCGACGCGGCTACAAGAAGACGGTGGCCTGCGGCACCATCTGTGCGGCGGGCACCCTGGGGCAGATCATCCCGCCCAGCCTAGTGCTGCTGGTGCTGGCCGACATCATGAATCTGTCCGTCGGCAGCCTGTTCGCCGCGGCGCTGGTGCCCGGCCTGCTGTTGGCCGGCATGTACCTGGCCTATCTGCTGGTGCTGGCCTTCTTCTTCTCAGCCGACGTGCCCGCCATCGACGAGCAGGAGCGCGCCGCGGTCAGCAAGCTGGAGCTGGGCAAGGACTTCGTCAAGGTGGTGGTGCCGCCACTGTTGCTGATCTTCGCCGTGCTCGGCTCGATCATCGGCGGGGTGGCCGCGCCCACGGAGGCGGCGTCGGTAGGTGCCGTGGGAGCCTTGCTGCTGACGGTCGTGTCCGGGCGCCTGACCTTGGGAGTGCTCTCCGATACCGTCAAGACCTCGCTGCGCATCAGCTGCATGATCTTCTTCGTGCTGATCGCCTCGCAGGTCTTCGCCCTGGCCTTCCGCGGGCTGGACGGGGAATTCCTCATCGAGGCAATGTTCGAATGGGTGCCGGGCGGCATGTACGGCACGCTGATCTTCATGCTGCTGCTGATCTTCTTCCTGGGCTTCTTCCTCGAGTGGATTCAGATCTCCTACATTGCCGTGCCGCTGTTCCTGCCGTTCCTGGCAAGCCAGGGCGACATGTCGATGGTGTGGGTCGCGATCCTGATCGCCATGAACCTGCAGACTTCGTTCCTGACGCCGCCCTTCGGCTGGTCGCTGCTGTTCATGAAGGGGGTGGCGCCGCCGGGGATCACCACGGGCGATATCTACAAGGGGGCCGTGCCTTTCGTGCTGATCCAGATCCTGGCACTGGCGCTGATCATCGTCTTCCCCGATGTGGTGCTGTGGTTACCCCGGGTGGTAGGATGGTGAGTCGGGGTTTTTACTTTAAAACTCCCTGATAAAGGCTCTGTCGACTGCAATCGGCCAACTGCAATAAGCCGGCCGTGATTAGCCAAAGGTCGATAGAGCCGAAAAGAATAATAATTAAGTAAAGGTAACGCGCCAGTGTTCACGTTCAGAACCAAGTTGACACTGCTGACCTTGCTGCCTCTTTTGATACTCAGTGCAGGTGTGACGTTTCTTGCCATTCATCAGAGTGCGCGATTGAGCGGGGCGCAGTCGGAAATCCTCAAGGACGGATTGCTGGAAGCCAAGCGGGCTGAACTCAAGAACTACATGGAGCTCGCCTACACGGCGATTCGAGACATCTACGAGGATCCCGAGCTGCCTGTAGAGGTGGCGCAAGGGCTGGTAGCGGATGCCTTTCACCGTATGGAGTACGGCTCCGACGGTTACTTCTTCGTCTATGACTACGATGGGCTGAACATCGTCCACCCGCGGCTCGAGCACCTGGTCGGGCAGGACCTGTGGAACTTTCGTGACGAGGATGGCAAGTTCCTGATCCAGCGGCTCATCGAGCAAGCCCAGGAAGGCGGTGGCTTCACCGAATATCGCTGGGACAAGCCTTCAGGCGGCGAATCGGTACTCAAGCTGAGCTACTCCATTGCCCTGGAAGAGTGGGGCTGGATGGTGGGTACTGGGCTCTACCTGGATGACATCGAACAGGTGGTCGGCCAGATGGAGCATCACATGGTGGAGAACGCCCGCAGGACCATCCTGCTGATGGCCTTCTTCACCGTTTCCTGCCTGCTCGTCATCGCCGTGATCGGTCTGGCGGTCAACCTCAGCGAAGCGCGGGTGGCGAATCGCCGGCTGGTCACGATGGCGCAGAAGACCTTCAGTTTTCTGGAGAAGGAACGGCGGCGGATTTCCCGCGAGCTGCACGATGGCATCAATCAGCTGCTGGTATCGGCACGCTTCAAGCTCGAACGCATCGACGATGCACTGGGGCGCGGCGATCATGTCGATGCATCATCCGCCCTGGCGGCGACCGACCGCATTCTGGAAACGGGCATTCAGGACCTGCGGCGGCTGGCCTACGACCTGCGTCCCAGCGTGCTCGACGACCTGGGGCTGGTGGCGGCCTTGGAGAGCCTGTGTTCGGACCTCGTAGAGCGCAAACCCGTCCGCATTCACTTCGAGTCCAACCTCGACAGCGGCGAATGCCAGCCGGTACTGGCCACGGCGCTGTATCGCATCACTCAGGAAAGCCTGCACAACATCGAGAAGCACGCCGGTAACGTTGGCCAGGTCAGGGTGAAGCTGCGGCGCCGTCGTGGCTGGGTCTATCTCGAGATCGCTGATGACGGCGAGGGCTTCATCTGGCGCGCCGAGCAGAGCCATGAGCAGGGCGGGGCCGGTATGGGACTGCGCAACATCCAGGACCGGGTAGATCTGCTGGGGGGGCGGCTAGCGATCGAGGCGGCCCCCGGCAAGGGCGTGCGCATACGCATCAAGGTGCCGTTTCAGCGCGCTACCGGAACGAGTCGGGAGAGAGTCGATGGCAGGGTCTATACGCGTACTTTTGGCGGACGACCATCCGCTGGTTCTGGAAGGGCTGCGTTACCGACTGGAGGCGCAGCCGGGCATTGAGCTCGTCGGCGAGGCAAACTCGGGCGAGGAACTGCTGTCGCTGGCTCAGGCGCTTGCGCCGGACGTGGTGGTGACGGACATCACCATGCCCGGCCTGTCCGGTCTCGAAGCGTGCAAGGTCTTGCATGACACCTGCCCCGAGATTCGGGTCCTGGTGCTCACCATGCACGACAACGAGGAGTACATTCGCCGCGCGGTGGCCTGCGGTGCGGCCGGCTACGTGCTCAAGGACGCCTCGGCCGAGCAGATGGTGTTCGCCCTGCGCGAGGTGGCAGGTGGACGCAGCCATTTCGGCTCCGGCGTGTCCCGGGTGCTGCTGGAAGAGAAGCAGGAGCGCCTGACTCCGCGTGAGACGGCCATCCTCAAGCTGATGTTCGAGGGCATGAGCAGCCGCGACATCGGTGAGGCGCTGAGCATCAGCACCCGTACGGTGGAGTCGCATCGCAGCAACATCTACCGCAAGCTCAACACCAACTCCCTGGCAGGTCTGTTTCGCTACGCGATGCGCCATGGCCTGGTCGAGTTGGAGTGACGGCGTTCACTCTTCTTCGACCTGGGCGCGCAGCCAGGCGATCTCCTCGGCCCAAATCTCGGGCTCGATGGTTTCCAACACCATGGGGATATCGTCGATGCGCGGGTCGCGCATGATGGTGGTGAAGGCGTCGAGGCCGATGTTGCCCTGACCCAGGCTGTGGTGGCGGTCGACACGGCT
>NZ_BAEU01000160.1:0-124626 GCF_000246875.1 Halomonas sp. KM-1 | reverse complement strand
GGTAGGCAGGTGTCCGATTCATTGTTTGCATAGGTCTTGCATATGCATGGCGCGGATACTATAGTGCCCTATGCAAAGCATATGCGCGGGGTAAGAAAAATGCGTACCGTCTCAATATTCAAGAACGGCAAGAATCAGGCAGTCCGTCTGCCCGCCGACATGGCCTACGAAGGCATTAGAGAGCTGGAAATCACGCGGGAGGGAGATGTCATCACCCTTCGCCCCGTTCGGCCTTCCTGGGCGTCTCTGCATGATCTGCCGAAAGCCGATGACGACTTCCTGCAAGAACGGCCAACAGTTCTGAGTGATGAAGGTAGGTTCCATCTGTGACGACCTACATGCTCGATACATGCATTTGCTCATTCATCATGCGTGAGCATCCAGTATCGGTGATCCAGCGCTTGGCCACTGAAGTTGAGAAGGGCAATCGGATAGTCGTTTCTGCCATCACTTACGCCGAGATGCGTTATGGCCAAATTGGCAAGAAGGCATCAGCCAAGCACAAGATGTTGGTCGATGAGTTCGTGATGCGTCTTGATGCCGTATTGGCGTGGGATCAGCCAGCCGTGGATGCGACGGTGGAGGTGATGAGCGAGCTGGCTAGCGCTGGGACACCCATCGGACCTAACGACACGGCGATAGCAGGACACGCCATTGCCTCTGGCTGTACGTTGGTCACCAACAATGTTCGTGAATTCGGCCGTATCAAAGCCTTGGTTTACGAAGACTGGTGCCATTGACGGCCTTTCGTTGCGTACCGCCGGAAGGCGGTACGCTGAAAGATTTGAGGGGCGTTCTTGTTCAAGAAGGTGACTGAGTAGACGGGGACGGCTGCGACAACTCGTTTACGACTGCGTCGAAGAGCAACCTGCTGGTCGCTTCGACGTCCTTGCGCGCCATATTCTGCCCGACCAGCGACAGCGCTCCCTGTGAGGCAGCCCAGACAGCACGTGCGGCCGCGTCTACCGGCAAGCGGAAGCGGCCCGTATCAACCAACCGTTGCACTTTCTCTCGCATCAAGGCATATCCCTCCGCCGCCAATTCTGGATGGGAGCGCACCTGTTGCGCGAAAACGACATATAGCGCAGGTCTGTCCAGCGCGAATTCCACTGCAACATCCCAACCAAAGCGCAGTTGCTCCAGCAAGTCGGCCGTGGCGGCAGGCGCACGTTTGCGCTGCATGAACTCGGCCATAGCGCGCCTGACGAGTGCTCGCTCCAGCCCATCCTTGTCGCCGAAGTGGTGGTAGAGGGTGGGCGCTTTGACCCCCGCCACTTCGCAGACCGTGCGAGTCGTCAGACCTGCTGGACCATGCGCCTCCAGCAGCTGCGCAGCCGCGTCCAGAATTTTTGTTTCAGTGCCCATCGCTGGCCTCACAAGAATTCAGTGCTTGACTGAAATATAGCGGTGATATACGTTCAGTGTATCGGTGTTATATGGCCATGCATCTACAACAAGGAAGATCTCATATGAAATCCAAGTGCCTAGTCACAGGCGGTTCCGGTTTTGTAGGCAGCCGCCTCATCCAAATCTTACTCTCTCACGGGTGGCAGGTGCGTGCGCTCGCACGCAGTGAAGACTCTCTACGCATCGTCCGTGCGCAGGGTGCCGAGCCTGTTCGCGGCTCGCTGGAAGATCCATCCTCATTGGCCGCTGCCGTTCAAGGCTGCGACATGGTTATTCATGTCGCAGCGCACTTCAAGTTGTGGGGAGACCCCGCTGAGTTCGAGCGGGCAAACGTGCAAGGTACGAGTAACCTGCTGAAAGCTGCCGCAAGCGCATCGGTCAAGCGTTTCGTACAGCTGGGGGCAGCTGCGGTCGTAATGGGCGACCGAGAGCCTATGTTGCGCGTGAACGAGGCCCTGCCACGTCAGGAGCGAGCTTGGGCACCCTACAGCGCCTCCAAAGCGCGCAGCGAAGCGCTGGTGCTGAGTGCCAATCGCCCGGGGGCATTCGAAACCGTGGTCGTGCGTCCGCCAATGATCTGGGGGCGCGGCATGCCAACCCTGGATCACATGATCGAGACGGTCAACGCGGGTCAGTTCCGCTGGGTGGGCGGTGGTTCGCAGTCCATGTCCACCGCTCACGTCGACAACGTTTGCCATGCGCTCGAACTGGCCCTCGAAAAGGGTCGTGGCGGCGAAGCCTATTTCGTCAGCGACGGAGCGGACAGTACGCTCAAAGAGGTGATCTCGGGTTTGCTGCAGACGCGTGGCATCGAGCCACCGCGCGCTTCGGCACCACTGCCGGTGGCCTGGGTCATGGCCACCATGATGGAGTGGATCTGGCGCACATTTTCACGACCGGGTGAGCCCCCCATGACGCGTCAGATGCTGCGCTTGATCGGTGAGTCTTTCACGGTGGACATAGGCAAAGCGCAGCGCGAGCTGGGCTATCGACCGGTCGTTACGAGGGAGCAGGGGCTCACGGCCATGCAGTCCTGACAGCGCTGGCCAGAGTCGGCTGGCCTGGAGAGCGCTAGACGCACGGGCTTTCGATCTTCTTCGCCATTCAATGCCTCGTTGGCTTGGAGCGTAGCCTGCGCTGCCAGTCGCCACCGTGCTCTCGTTCACAGGCTTCTTCACTGTCGAAATCGAGATGCCGCGAGGCATCGCCGACATCGAGGCCGGCCTCGGCCAGTGCCTCGGCGGTCAGGTCAGCGATGTGGCGCCGGGCATCGCCCTTGAGCGCATTCGCCAGGTTGGGGTGGGTGTCGAACACCCAGGTCACCACTAGGCTCTCGGGAAAGCGCTGGTAATCGACTTCATGGGTCAGCCAGCAGAAGCCGGGCAGCAGGGGTTTGGCCTGCTCGCAGGCGTGGGTCAGCGCAGTGCTCAGTCGTCGCTCCATCTTGCCGCGCTCTTTCTTGGTAATCATTCACTCTCCAAACGCTCACTCTAAAACATTAGCCTGCCACGGGAAGCAATCCCGCGAACCCCTTTTCGGTACCGAAGGCGAGCCATGCGCCATTGGGCGACCACGCCATGGTCGTGATGGCGCCGTCTCCCGGCGGTTTGACGATCGCTTCCTGGCCGTTCTGGACGTCAGCCACGGTGACCTGGCCGTCGTCGTAGCCGATGCCGAGGACGGGGCGCTTCGGGTCCCCCGCCACGGCCGTGACCATCGCGCTGGTGGAGTCGCCGGGCGTTGCTGGGGTACGCCCCTGGGGGCCCTTGCGACCCTTGAACGGCCAGCAGGGGGCGCAATTCGACCCGCTGGTGGCCAGGTAGTGGCCGCCATGGAACCACGACCACGATTTTACCTTGGTGGCGTAGCCACTCATGAAGAGGTCGTCCTTGTCTTCCAGCCGCCAGCCGTGAATGCAATCTTCCTGCATGGCCGAGAGCACGAAGCGCGCATTGGGGCTCCATGTCACTGACAGGTGCGAGCCGGGGCATTTCAGTGGCACTGGGGTGGCGTCGGCGGAGCGCGTGGAGCACAAGGTGACGCCGCCATAGTGCGCCACTGCGATCCGATGGCCGTCCGGCGAGAAGCCGATGCCCCCCACCGTGCTGGGAAACTCGCGCACGATCTCGTCGCGTCCTTCCGCGTACAGGTGCAGGCGCTTGCCCTCGGAGCAGGCGAGCACCCCGTTGGCATGGCTGGCGACGTGGTCGACCCAGCGCCCGGGGAAGGCGGCGAGTTCGCTTAGGGTGCCGTCCACGGCGATTCGCACGAAGCGCCCGTCGTCACCTCCGCTCAGAAACCCCTCGCCGGGGGCGCCGGCCAGGCTCAGCGTCATTCCATCATGTACTTCGATACGCTCGGGCGCTTGCTGGCTCCCGGCGGGCAGCAGGTGCAGGCTGCCGTCGCTCAGGGCGAAGGCGAGGTCGTTCGACGCATCGAAGCCGGCGGAGAGAACATAGGCCGGCCACTGCCACTGGCGGCCCAGCTGCTCAAGGATCGGTGCGGGTTGGCTCATGCTTGCCCCCGGGCCAACTGGGGGTCGAACACGCAGGCATCGAAGCCCGCCTGGAGCTTTTTCGCATCGAGATCGCGACCGATGAACACCAGGCGGCTGTGGCGCGCTTCATCGCTCTGCCAGGGCTTAGTCGAGGTGCCGTTTGCCAGCATGTGCACGCTCTGGAAAACGTAGCGCCGCTCCTGGCCCAGCAGGTCGAGAATGCCTTTGCAGCGCAGGATGTTGACGCCGTCGGTGCGCAGCACCTCGGAAATCCAGGTGTCGAATCGCTCGGGCAGCAGCGGGCGGGTCGCCGTCAGCGAGATGCTCGTTACCTGTTCGTCGTGCTCGTGGGCATGCTCCTCAGAAAGGAACTCCGGTTCCAGGGAGATGATCCGCTCCAGGTCGAAGGCGCCCAGCCCGATCACCTGCTCCAGGGGGAGGTCGCAGTGGTTGGCGGCGACGATCCGCGTATAGGGGTTGATCGCGCGGATGCGTCGCTCCAACGCCTGGCGTTCGCCGTCGTCGATCAGGTCGATCTTGTTGAGCACTACGATGTCGGCGAAGGCGACCTGCTCGGCGGCTTCGGGGCTGTCGTCGAGCCGGGCCGGCAGGTGCTTGGCATCGACGACGGTCACCACGGCGTCCAGCTCGGTCTTGCTGCGTACGTCGTCATCGACGAAGAAGGTCTGGGCTACGGGGGCGGGGTCGGCCAGCCCGGTGGTTTCGATGATGATGGCGTCGAAGCGGTCGATGCGCTTCATCAGGCCTGAAATGATGCGTATCAGATCACCGCGCACGGTGCAGCAGATACAGCCGTTGTTCATTTCGAAGACTTCTTCGTCAGCTCCCACCACCAGGTCGTTGTCGATACCCAGCTCGCCGAATTCATTGACGATGACGGCGTAGCGTTTGCCATGGTCTTCGGAAAGGATGCGATTGAGCAGCGTGGTCTTGCCCGCTCCCAGATAGCCTGTCAGGACAGTAACCGGGACTTTAGCCATGGTGGGGCTCCAGGTCGTGAACGAATGAATTCCCTCTGTACGTTATAACATAGCGTCTAAGCGGCTCACGTGCCGGGGGTGCCATCGGCGAGGGCGTCAGTGACTCTGACGCATCCCCTTGTTTCTCCTGAGAACGGTCATTTCGGAGCAACGGGGCTGTCGACCTGCCACTGGCGCTCGGCACGTGGCATGAGCTCACCGAGCCAATCCACGAATGCCCGCACGATGGGCGATAAGTGTCGGTTGTGTGGGTACAAGACCGATATGGGCACGCTCGGCGCTTGAATGTGGCCTAACACTCGCTGCAGCTGGCCGCTGCGTAGGTGCGGCGCCACCATGTAATTTGCCGCACGTATCAGCCCCAAGCCTTCCAAGCCGCAAGCGATGTAGGTCTCGGTGTCGTTGACGATCAGGTGCTCGCTCATCCGTACGACTCGCTCTTCATCGTTGACCACGAAGCGCCAATCCATGGAGCGGCCCTGATGCCCGGAGAGAAAACCGACAGCATGGTGCTGTTTCAAATCTTCCAATGAATGCGGCTCACCATGTTCCTTGAGGTACTCGGGCGAGGCGCATGTCACCCATTCGAAGCTGGCAATGCGACGCGCCACCAGGGTAAGAGAATCCTGAGGTACGCCGGCACGAATGACGCAGTCGATACCCTCAGGAACCAGCTCCACGGTCCGGTCGCTCAAGATCAGGGTCAATTCCACATCGGGGTAACGGGCCTGAAATGGCTTGATGGCAGGCAGTACGAACAGCTTAGCCATCGAGGCTGTCATGCCGACTCGAAGCTTGCCTCTGAGCCGTTCATCGCTGCCACGGAGGCCAGCCTCGACAGTCTCCAGTTCGGCCAGTAGTCGGCGGCAGTGATCGTAGTAAAGACTTCCATCGGGCGTCAGGTTCAAATGCCGTGTGGTGCGCTGGAGCAGTTTCACGCCAAGGTGCTTTTCCAGCTCCTTGATGGCGCGAGTGACCGTCGAGGGGGGAAGGGCCAGGTTCTCCGCGGCTTTACTGAAGCCGTGCATCTCAACCACACGGACGAATATCTGCATGGCTTGAAGTCGATCCATGTTCTGGGCTCCCTGGCTCCCTGTAGCAACCAGAATAACCGATTACGCAGCTGCGTTTAATTTCATTTGCGGGAAAATTGACTTCCAAAAACGGCAATAAAAGTGTGCGTTGTTGCTGTTTTTATCATTCTGTTTTCCAGGGAGAGCTGTTATAAATCTACGCGCCAGCGCATATCCTGCATGTGAATCTTTCGGGTGGTGTTCTATTGAGTCATCCGATTTCACCGTAACTTGAAGACCTCATCGATCTCAGGAGAGGCACATGCCAATCAATGAAAAATCCAGTCGTGAAAAAATCCTTATCCTCGGGGCGGGTCAGCTTGGTATGCAAGTGATCAAAAACCTGGCCACCAGGGTCAGCCCTGATACCGTCAGCGTCCTTGTTGAGCCTGGTTTCACCACTTCGCAGGATAAGTATAAGCAGGAAATAACAGGAGTGCTCGGCAGCCTTGGGGTCGAGATATTACACTTTGACCTCTCTGAAGGAACCGAGGAGAACCTCGCCGAGATGTTCGAAAAGTTTTCAACCGTTATCTGCTGTACAGGGTTCGTGGCAGGAGCCGGAACTCAGACAAAGATTACGCAGGCGGTTTTGAAGGCTGGTGTCGACCGCTACTTTCCCTGGCAGTTTGGGGTCGATTACGACCTCGTTGGAAAAGGGAGTGGCCAACCTGTATTCGACGAGCAATACGAGGTGAGACAACTGCTGCGCTCGCAGGAAGCCACCGAGTGGGTCATCGTCTCGACAGGTATGTTCACGAGCTTCCTGTTCGAGCCTGACTTCGGTGTCGTTGACCTGGAAGCCGGCACCGTCCGCGCACTCGGAAGCTGGGATACGCGTGTCACCGTCACGACTCCCGAGGATATCGGCCTTCTGACGACCGAGATATACCTGGAAGAGCCCCGCATCCGCAACGAAGTGGTCTTCGTGGCAGGAGATACCCTCTCATACGGCCAACTGGCTACGATCGTCGAAGAGGCAACGGGAAAGGCCGTCAAGCGCGTTGCGTTATCCCTTGAAGAGCTCGATGAGCAACTCTCTCAGGCGCCGGATGATGTCATGCTTCGCTACCGCAAGGCCTTTGCTCTCGGTACGGGCATGTGGTGGGAAGAATCGAAAACGTATAATCATGCAAAAGGCATTGACACTGTCGACGTGAGAGCATGGCTCCATCGTCATTTGCGCGATAAGCGCTGACCGTCATTTTGAAGCGACAGGAGACTTGCAATCGTATGGGGCCATCTATGGCCCCATACGGCATTTAGCATGCCTTGCTGAGGATGCTGAGAGTGCTGAGAGCGCCGAGTGTGTCAGTGCCGCTGCGGCAGGATCTCGTTGAACTCCAGTACATTCAGATCGGGGTCGCGGATAAAGCAGACGCTGCGGCGTCCGTGGCCCATGGTGACCGGCCCTTCGGTGATCTCGATCTCCTCGCGTGCCAGCCAGGCCACCAGTTCGTCCATGCTCTCGACGATGAAGGCGGCGTGGGTGTAGCCGGGCCGCTTGATCGGGGCGTCGAGGAGCACGTTGCCCACTTCGGCGGGCTCGCCGTTGTAGATCAGGTGGATGCGCATACCGGTGGGGTGCACGAGCCCGCTGGCCTTGGCCTCGGGGGAAAACTCTTCGGGATCGCGCAGGAAGCCCAGCTTGGCGTAGAAGGCTTCGGCGATGGCGAGATCGGTGACGCGAATGCCGATATGGTCGAGGCGTAGGGTGTCGAAATGCATGGTAATGACTCCTGGTGAAAAGGGCTGGGTTCAGGCTTCGAGCCCGGCTCGGGTGCGTTGGAAAGGGACGAAGCCGGGCAGGCTTTCGATCTGGCGCAGCCAGGCCCGCACGCTCGGGTAGCCGGAGAGGTCCACGTTGCCTTCGGGGGCGCGTTCCACGTAGCTGTAGAGCGCAACGTCGGCGATGGTGGGCTGGGCCGTACCGGCGATCCAGCGCTGGCCTTCCAGCGTCTTTTCCATCACGGCGAGGGTGGCGTGGGCGCGCTCGATCACCTCTTCGACACGGAAGGGGGCGCCGAACACGGTGATCAGCCGGGCGGCGCAGGCGCCGTAGGCGATCTTGCCGGCCGCCACCGAGAGCCAGCGCTGCACCCGCGCTTCGTCGGCGGGATCGGACGGCAGCCAATGGGATGGGCCGACCTTCCTGGCCACGTAGACGAGAATCGCCAGTGAATCGGCGATGACGGTGCCGTCGTCGTCGAGCACCGGCACTTCGCCAAAGGCATTGAGGGCGAGAAATTCCGGCTGCTTGTGGGCGCCGGCGGCGAGATCGACCTCGATCAATTCGTGCTCGACTCCGGTGAGGGAAAGGAACAGCGCGGCGCGATGCGCGTGGCCTGAGAGTGGGAAATGGTAGAGCTTCATGCGGTTGTCCTCGGGGTTCATGTCCGTCCTTCGCATTCTGGCTCTCGCCCTTGGTTGAGAGAATCCGTCAAAATCGCACTTCATCATTGCGGTTTTCGACGATAATGCTCAATGGCGGGCTGGCGAGGGCGAGGAGGCGCGATGGACAGGCTGCGAACGCTGAGGACCTTCATCTGCGTGGCGGAGCAATCGAGCTTTGCCGAGGCGGGGCGGCGGCTGAGCATGTCACCCACCACCGTGACGCGGACCATCGCGGCGCTGGAGGCGAGCCTTGGCGTTCAGCTGCTGAGGCGCACCACGCGCAGCGTTCGGCTGACCGAGGAGGGCGCGCTGTTTCTGGAGCGATGTCGGGCGGGGCTGGCCGAGATCGATGGGGCATTCGACAGCGTGCGCGGCAATCGCTCGGCGCCCCGCGGCACCCTGACGGTGACGGCGCCGGTGATGTTCGGCCGGCTGCATGTGTTGCCGGTGGTGGTGGAGCTGCTGCGGCAGCATCCCGAGCTGCAGGTTCGGCTGCTGCTGCTGGATCGGGTGGTGCGTCTGGTGGAGGAGGGCGTCGACGTTGCGGTGCGCATCGCCGAGCTGCCGGACAGCTCGCTGCACATGCTGAGAATCGGCCAGGTGCGGCGGGTGCTGAGCGCGAGCCCGGCCTATCTCGCGGAACGTGGCAGGCCTAACTCGCTGGCCGAGCTGCGCGAGCATGACCTGATTTTGATCGAGGATGAGGCGGTATCGCAGCGTGGGCTGGGCTTCGACGAGGCCCGGCGTGCGGGGCGTCCTGCCAGGCTGTCGGTCAACCACGTGGACGCCGCCATTGCCGCTGCGGTCGCCGGGCTCGGCGTGGTGCGCACGCTCTCTTATCAGATCGCCGAGGATGTCACGGCAGGGCGGCTCGAAACCATCCTGAGCGATGACACCGCCCCCGCGCTGCCCATTTCACTGCTGTTCCAGAGCGGCCGCCGGGACCACCCGAACGTGCGCGCCTTCATCGATGCCGCCAGGCAGCACTTGCAGGGGGTGTCGCTATAGCTGGTGGGTGGCACTGAGTTCGTGCCAGGCAAGCTTTCGCCTTACTTTCGCCTTAGCTCCCCCGGCCTTCGAGCATGCGCTGAAGCAGGCCCTGAAGGAGCCGCTGATCCGATTCGTCGAGTGTGTCGGTGAGCGGCGCCAGCGCTTGCTGTGCCTATGTGTGCAGGCGCAGTGCGTCGCGCTTCGGCGGTGCCTGGAACAGGCGGCCATATACACGCGTGAAGGACGTTGTGGGAGATGAAGGCGCGGACGCCAATACACAGGTGTCGGCGTCCGCGATTGAGAAAAGGCTCAGCGGAGTGCCACTGGCGCGTCCTGCGCCTGCAAGGCGGCGTCAAGAAGCGGCCTGCCGGGACCGGAGAGCCATGCATCGAGGGTGGTCAGCGCGCCGAAATTCCCGCGGAGCGCGCCAATATCCGCCGCTCCGGCGCATCTGCCGTCGTCAACGAGCGCTGCCAGCCGTCCGAGGAACGCATCCTGTTCAAGGAGACTGTCAGGGAAGCGACTGTATGCGATCGCCCTGCCTGCCGCTCGGCTGAGCGTCTCCTGCATTCCGCTTCCGGTGACCTCGTCCCCCGCAATCTCGATGGTCTGGCCCGCAAAGCGCTCGGGATCGGCGAAAGTCGAAGCGACGATCTTCCCGATGTCGTCGGCCGCGATGAACTGCATAGATTGATCGGGCCGCATGAAGAAGTTGAACGTTCCCTGGTCCAGGCCCATGCCCGGCAGCATCAGCATCTCCATGAAGGCGGCCGGCCGCACGATCGTGCTACGAATGGGCAGGCCACGAATATGCTCCTCGATTTCCGTTTTGCTATCGAAATGTCCCAGTCCGGTGGCGCCTTTGCCAGCGGCGGCGGCGGAGGTATAGACGAAATGCCGGATGGCATGTTTCACGGCTATGTCGGCAATGGTCTTGCCGTAGCGAACCTCCTCTTCGTCGGTGACGCCATAGGCCGCGCCTTGCCCAGAACTGGGCTGCACGCTGAAGACGCCGTAAACGCCCGACATCGCCGTTTCGATGGATGCGGCATTCGTGAAGTCGCCCCGGTAAAGTTCGACGCCAGTGGCTTCAAGCACCTTTGCCTTCTCGCTGGCCGGTTCCCGGACAAGTGCTCTGACACGCCATCCGGTGCTCCTGAGCGCCCTCGCAACCGCTCCTCCCTGTTGTCCAGTGGCGCCGAACACGAGCACGGTCTTTTCGTCTGTCATCTTAAAGTTCCTTTCCGTGACTATTGGAAGTTACAATTTGGCACCACCAGGAGTCTTGTACAAGACGGCACATTTTTGTCTGCCGGTTACCAGGAGATAACCCATGGAGAAGACCATTCACGGTCGGCCGTACATCGAGACGAAGAAGGGACCGGTCCTCACGCCATGCGCGCCAAATAGCGTTCTGGCGAGGCTTGGCGACAAATGGACCATCCTCGTGATGAGCATTCTTGCATTGGAGCCTGCCAGGGCGCTGCGGTTCTCCGAGATCAAGAATGGGATCCCGGACATTTCGCAGCGTATGCTTACCCTCACGCTCCGCAACCTGGAGCGCGACGGTTTGGTGATACGCCATTACTTCGCCGAGGTTCCGCCGCGCGTCGAGTACGAACTGACGCCGATGGGCAACACGATGCTACCGGCGCTTGAGGGGTTTACCGGCTGGATCAGAGACAACTGGCGGGCGATCGAGCAAGCCCGTCAGCGGTATGATGCGGCCAGAAGCGACTAGGTGTCCGATCGCACGCAACGCTCGCTGCATGGGCGTGTTTGCGTCCGTAACTGCCGGTCGGCACGGCTCCCGTCTGCCACCTTTTCTGATTCAAGCGCTTGTAGGCTGCAACATGGTTACGTCTTGGCCAGCGTACTCAGCAGGCCTCAGGGTACGCAGTACGTCGCGCTTTGGTGGAGCCTGGTACAGGCGGCCGTAATCACGCGTGAACTGCGATACGCTCTCGTAGCCCACCGCGAAGGCGGCGTTGCTGGCCGAGAAGCCCTCGTCAAGCATCAGGCGGCGCGCTTCGATCAAGCGCAGACGCTTCTGGTATTGCCCTGGTGCCAGCGAGGTCATGTGCTTGAAGTGCTTGTGAAACGAGCTAAGACTCATACTGGCTTCTGCCGCCAGTCGCTCCACGGGCAGGCGAGACCGGTACTCGGCTCTCAGAATCGCAATGGCGGCAGCTAGGCGGCTTGCGTGACTGTTGGGATCGACAAGCGAGCGCAAGGCAGTACCGTGAGGACCCGACAGCAGCCAGAAATGCAATTCCCGCATGATCCCAGGGCGTAGCAGCGGTATGGCTTCGGGTTGATCCAGCAGGCGCATCAATCTCAATGCACAATCGAGCAGCGCGGCTTCGGTGTCTTCGACAAATAGTGTCACCATTTCAGACGAGCGCTGCGAGCAGGTGCTATCCATGTGGGCGGAGAGTTCGCGCAAGCTCGCCATTTCCAGTTCGATCGAGACTGCCAGATAGGGCTCGCTCTGGCTCGCCTGTACGACTCGCCCCACGACCGGCATGTCAGCGCTCACAATGACAGATTGGCCAGCAGAGAAGAGCCGCTCTTCATTCCCTATGATCGAGAGCTTCGCACCTTGCAGTATCAGGCAAATCAAAGGTCGATAAACTGAGTGTAGGTCGCTGGCCGGCGCCTCGAGACTCATTATGCGTAGGCCTGGCACCGGGGTTGTCGCCAGGCCGTCGCGCTTGGCGTGACGTCTGGCATAGGTCCAGACAGCGTCTTTGAGTGAATCCATATGCTTTACTCCCGCATTGCGGCTTGTCTGTTGCGCGAAGGGGCGGGTTCAGTCAGTGGCAACGAGTGGCATCGCCAGAAATCGATATTGGTACCGCTGTGATACCGTCACGACAGGGCCTCTGTATGGCGGTGGATCAAAACTGCCAGTTGGCTGGGACCCAGGCATAGCCGGTGTCCGTCTTGAGCATTCGGCCAAGCCCCGGGAAGGGAAAGTGGAAGCCGAGAACGGGGAGCCGGTCTGCAGCCGCCATGTCGAAGATGCGGCGGCGGGAGGCCAGTGCCGTTTCCTTGTCACGATCCGGTCCGGGCAGCCAGGAGTGGTCAATATTGACGATGGGGTGATAGGCAAGATCGGCAGTCAGCAGCAACTGATCATTCCCTGAGTGGACAAGGAAGTTGGCCATGCCGGGGGTGTGGCCCAGGGCCGGCAGCGTGGTCAAGCCAGGAACGATTTCCGTGCCGGCTTCGTACAATTCGATGTCGTTGATGACCGGCTCGAGGCTCTGGCGGATGGCGGCGGCGAAGTGACGACGGAAGTCCACGGGCACCGGCATGTAGGAAAGGTCTGGCTCGTTACGCATGAAAAAGTCCCAATCGGCACGTGGCGCAAAGACGGTCGCGCGCGGAAATGCCTTGCTTCCATCGGCTGCCCGAAGGTTGCCGACATGATCCGGATGCGTATGTGAGATAACCACTATGTCGATGTCATCGGGGCGTAAACCGATGGCAGCCAGATTATCGAAGATGCGACCGCCTAGCGGCCCCATGGTCTGTCCGGCTCCGGCTTCGAGGAGGATTCGTCGGCCATGCGTTTCGATAAGCAGGGTGTTGAGATTCAGGGTCATATGGTCGGTCGGCAAGAAGGCTTGTCTCAACACCTCCTCCAGTTCTGCCTCCGGCGCGTCGCTGGCGTAAATCCGCGGAGGGCCGCCTATCAGCCCGTCGCTCAGCACGGTGGCAGAAATGTCCCCGACACGAAGGTGGTAGTAGCCGACATTTGCACTCGCAGTGCCACCCTGGGCCGTGGACGTCGCGGCGGAAGCCGCCTGCGCAAGGGCCATGCCGCCGGGCGGCAAGATTAACCCAGCGGCTGCCGACGCCGCTGTCAGGATGATCTTCCTACGATTCAATGTAATTCCGCTCATATCTGCTGTCCTTCCGAATATCTGATGGCAGGGGCGTAATTTGTTATCAGCGTCGGAAAGGCTGCGATCATTCAAAACCGAAGCCTTACGACATTCTTTTAGGATGACCCAGATCAAGCGTGCGGATAAGCTAACGAAAACGGATCAGCTTATTAAGCAGGGCTTTGCAATGCGACCATTACGCCTGGACAGCTTGGAGATCTTTGAGGATGTCGTGCGCTGCGGTGGCTTTAGAGCCGCCGCGCTTGGTAGAGGCGTATCATCGTCAGCTATCAGTCAATCGATCAGCGCGCTCGAGGAAGCGTTGGGTATCCGGTTGCTGAATCGAACCACACGCAGCGTCGCGCCTACTGAAGCAGGCGAGCAGCTACTCGAGCGACTTGGGCCCGCCCTTCACGACATCAGAACGGCAATCGACGATCTCAACCAGCTTCGGGAGCGCCCGTCCGGTACCGTGCGTATCAATGCGCCAGCGCCGGCCGTCGACCACATGCTGTGCCCTCTGACCTTTGAATTCATGAAGATTTATCCCGCCGTCAACGTCGAGATCGTCAGTGATGCGGCGATCATCGATATCGTTGAGCAGGGCTTCGACGCTGGCGTGCGCTTCGGGAATCAACTCGCCCAAGACATGATCGCCATGCCCCTGGGTCCCGCCTTGCGATATGCCATCGTGGCTTCACCCGATTATCTTCACAAGCGCGGTCGGCCCGACTCGCCAGGCGATCTTCTGCAGCATGACTGCATTCGCCGCCGCTTCCCCGGCGGCACCATGGAGACATGGGCCTTCGAGAAGGATGGCGACGAACTGGAAATCACGCCGCAAGGACGGCTGACGCTGAGTTCAGCGCATCACGAGCTTCAGGCCGCCATTGCGGGGGCGGGCATCGCGCATCTTTTCGAGGATTACGTCCGCGATGATCTCGAAAAGGGCAGGGTGGTTGAAGTGCTCGTCGACTGGAAGAAGCAGTTGCCGAGTTGGTATCTGTACTATCCGAGCCGGCGTCATACCAGTGCGGCCATGCGGGCCTTTCTCGAGTACATCCGCCATCGTGAATGGCCACCAGTCAGCAACTAATTCATGCACCACAGAGTTGCGACACTCTAATACAAGGTCAATATATTGGTAAGACAAAGTCAGTGTAGATTTCGACTGGTTCGCATCGAACACATCGAAATTTTTACCAAAGACTTGCATCAAGGAGAGGCATCATGAAACGCGCAACCCCAGTTTGGGCAGCCCTCATGACAACAGTGCTGGCACTGGGCATGACCAGCCAGGCTTCTGCCATGTCGAACAATGGCCCCTTTAACTTGGAAGAAGGCAATACTCCGTCTCGGCTGTTCTCCGGTGTCGATCATTACCGACTTCAGGTGAGCGATACAGCCAATGTCACTATCAATAGCCGTGGCTGGAATACCGGAGGTGGAAGCCATGGCGGCCTGACGGCCGTGCTACGTGATGACAGCGGTAATGTCGTTACCCAGACCCGGAGAAACGGTGGGGACTTTACCATCAGCCGACAACTGAGCCCGGGAGACTATACGCTCGAAGTCCATGCCAATAGATTTGGAGGGCGGGCCGACACGACCGACTATTACACCCTGACGACACAGATTAATTGATTGTCGATTAATTGACTGTCGATTTAGTTCACTATCGCCAGCCTTAGGCTGGCGATAGCTGTTTTGATTGATTTTTTATAGGGGTGGGGCTTGGTGAAGTGAATAAATCATTAGCCTAGGGGGAATGCCAACATGTCGAATAATCTTTAAAGGATAGAGCCTGGGCAAGATCGTCACGCGTGTCGATGTCGAGCGCCCAATCGGCGGGAATTGGCACGGTTGCAGTACGCTCCAATGACTGAAATACCCGGCCGGCCCCTGCATCGCCGGCCAGTCCGAGCAATCTATCGAAGACAGCCCGATCGAAGATGGCGGGTGGTGAATGTGTCGTTTCTGACACCGACATGACCGCAGTGCGCTCGGGCGTCAGGGCATGACGAAGATCGATGAGGTGAGCATCCGGAACGTTCGGCATGTCGGCGAGCAGGACCAGGGCCGCTTCGACGTGCTGACACTGCTCTGCCTGTTGAATACCGGCGGCAAGGGAGGTCGACAGGCCCTGGGCCGCCTGCGCATTGACCACCACGGTCCAGCCAGCGGCGCGCAGCTCCACTGCTCTTGCGGCCTGGTCGGGGCCGATAACGGCGATACGGGCGGCAAGGTCATGCCCCTGGAGTGCTGTTGCGGCACGCTGGATGAGGCGCTGCCCCCGGAAACGGGCCAGGAGCTTGTCGCCCTCTTCGAAGCGGCTGGACTGCCCCGCGGCCAGCAGCACGAGCGCCGTCGAGCGAAAGGGGAATCGAACCTTGCGTTGATAGGCGTCGACGATCTCCGCGAGGGCGGACACGGCAAGCGCCGACGCTTCGCGCATCGAGGGAAGCAGGCCAACAGGACCGCGGATACGACTGATCTGTCTCTCGGCGATACCGACGGCACGAAGCCGTTCACAGCGCCGGGCATGGGTCGTCTTGCTGCCAACAGCGCCGATATAGAAGGCTGGGCCGGTGAGAGCCTGAGCAAGAAGCGACTCCTCCCAATCGACATCATGGAAAGCGAGGAGAAAGGCTGTATAGGGATCATCGTTCAGCGCTGGAAGCGTCGATGGAAGCGTAAGCTCCGTGATTGGCTCGATTCCCAGCCGACGGGCGGCCTGGACGTCGGCGCCATCGCGGAGCTGCAGCTCCGTTTGAATACCACCGGCCGCCGCTAGCCGGGCGAGCGCTAGACTGTCTGCCCCGCGTCCGGCGATGCGCAGGCGCAGCTTGGGCATATAACGGAAGGACAACGCGCTTGCCACTGTCGGGTGCCCCAACCGAAGCTCGCCCGATGCCGAGAGATTGAGCGTTACTGGCTGGCGTGCGGCGAGCCGATCATGGCACGCACGCAGGACACTGGCCTGGGGATCGGGGAGTACCCACACCTCGATCGCACCACCGCAGGGTAAGGGCAGATCGATGAACGGAGAGCCATTGCCATATCTCAGGCGTTCGATTCTACCCGAGCGAAGCGCCTCCAGTGCATGCATTGCCACATCCGCATCGATGCAGCCACCCGAGATATAGCCGCATCGTTCGCCCGTTACGGACACGGCCATCAGAGCGCCAGGCAGGCGCACAGCGCCGCCCTCCGTCGCCGTCACGATGACGAGTGCAACCCCGTCCGTCCTGCGCCAGGCAAGCCATTGGCCAAGGACATCCTGCGTATGTTCCAGATAGGTCATGGGCCTGCGCTAACTCGGAAAGTGATCGGAGAGCGGCAGGTGACGGACCCGTTGCTGCGTGGCGGCAAACAGCGCATTGGCCAGCGCCGGGGCGAGTGGGGGAATGCCCGGCTCACCGACGCCCCCCAGGGGAGAACCGATTTCGACGATGCCCACCGCCACCGATGGTTCCTCCCCCATGCGCAGCAGCGAATAGTCGTAGAAGTTGGACTGTTCAGCGCGGCCGTCGCGGATCGTGACCTTCTGCCTCAATGCCGCACCGAGCGCATCGACGACAGAGCCCTGCATTTGCGCCTCCACCTGGCCCGGGTTGATGGCGTGTCCGCAGTCGATAGCCACATAAACCTGGTCTACCTGGACACTCTCGCCGTTAGCCCGTGCCTCGACCACTTGTGCAACGTAGGAGCCATAGCTTTCGACCACGGCCAGGCCGCGTGAGAGGCCCTCTGGCGCCGGTTCGTTCCAGCGTGACATCTCGGCGACCCGGTCGAGCACGGCAAGCATTCTTGCCTGTCCGGTACAGTGGTTTCTGCGGTACTCCAGCGGGTCGAGGCCCGCTGCCGCAGCGCATTCGTCCATGAAGCTTTCGAAGAAGAAGCCGTTGAAGGTGTGGGCGATCGCCCGCCAGGGACAGAGCGGTATCGGCAGATCGACCACGGCGTGCTCGACGACGAAATTCGGAATGACGTAGCGCATGTCCGACAGCCCGCCGAGCGAGAAGGGATCGAAGTTGGCGAGGTTACCCGTCGCCTGCGCCATTTGCTCCGGATCGAAGCCGTATGCACGGCCCATCTGTGGCCCGGCGAGCCGGATGTGCATGCCGGTGATATTGCCGTCATCGTCCAGGACTGCGCGGAAGCGACACATCATCGTTTGACGATACTGCCCCTGCTGAACGTCGTCCTCGCGTGACCACAACACCTTGACCGGACGACCGCCGACGGCGCGGCTGGCGAGCGCGGCCTGAAGAGCGATCTCGCCATGCGTCTTGCGACCGAAGCCGCCGCCCAGATAGGTGGTATTGATGAAGAGCTGCTCAGCCTGCACCTGCATAGCGCTCTCGAGCGTCATGCGAATGACGTCCTGGCCCTGTGTGCCGATCCACAGTTCCGTGCGCTCCTCGGTAGACTCGGCCGTGCAGTTGATCGGTTCCATGCACATATGGGTGAGAAGTGGCACCGAGTATTCGGCCTCGACGACTTGACCGTCGGTCGATAGTGCCGCCTCGGCTTCGCCACGCAGCGTCGTGACCGGCACATCGGTTCGATCCAGTCCCTCGCGGAGCAACTCATTGATCTCATCGGTGGAAAGTGTGTCTGCCGGTGTCTGGGTGAAGGTGATGTCCAGCGCGTCGGCAGCCTGCTTGGCCTGCCACCAGGAATCGGCGACCACCACTGCGCCGCGCGGCACACGGACCACAGCGACCACGCCCGGCATACCGGAGACGCTGCTCTCGTCGAACGACTCGATGTCGGCGGAAAAGACAGGGGCGAGCCGGACGGCGCCATGCAGCATGCCTTCGCGCTCAACGTCCACCGCGTATACCGCCTTTCCCGTTACCTTCAGCGGTGTATCGAGGCGCGGCACCGAGCGCCCGGTCAGCGTTCGTTCCTGGTCGGGGCGCAGGGTAGGCTCCTCCGGCACAGGCAGTGCCGCAGCGTCTCCCACCAAATCACCGAAGGGAAGGCTACGCCCGGATGCGGCGTGTACGATGAAGCCATCCTCTGCTTGCAGCGTTGCGGGCTCCACACCGAGCCGTGTGGCAGCAGCCTGGGTCAGCATTTCCCGCGCCTGGGCGGCGGCGCGGCGCAACGGGTCATGCCATAAGCGGATGCCGAACGAGCCCACGGAGCGCATCTGGCCGGACGGAATGCGGTAGGCGGGCGCCGGCTGATTCGGCATCTCGACAGCGATGCTCGACCAGTCGGCCCCGAGCTCTTCGGCAAGTATCTGGGCCTGACCCGTGTGGATCCCCTGACCCATTTCGCTGGTGGGCAACACGAAAGTCACCTGGCCGTTCGTATCAATGCGGATGAAGGCCTGCGATATGCCCGTATCCTCGCTCTGCTGCGCCCACGCAGGCAGCCGAAGGGGAACGACGAGGGCGGCACCGGCCGCGACGGCACCGGCTAGAAAGGATCGACGGGTAAGATGGATGTTTTGCGGTTTCATCGTTCTACCTTCGCCTGGGTAAGCAAAATAGGAATGTATCGGGGGAGGCGGGCCTCATCAGGCCTCGGTGGCATGGTGAATGGCCTCCCGAATACGCAAATAGGTGCCGCAGCGGCATAAATTGCCGCGCATCGCCTCATCGATCTGCGCCTCGGTGGGGCTCGGATTGCGCGCCAGAAGCGCGGCCGCGCTCATGATTTGTCCACTCTGGCAGTAGCCGCACTGCGGTACTTCCAGCTCCATCCAGGCCTGCTGGACGGGATGCGAGCCGTCATCAGACAACCCCTCGATCGTCGTGACAGACCGACCTTCAGCGCCAGCCAACGAGAAGACACAGGCACGCACCGGCTCGCCATCGACATGCACCGTGCACGCACCGCATTGCGCTACGCCGCAACCGAATTTAGTACCGGTTAGTTTCAACTCATCCCGGATCACCCAGAGAAGTGGGGTATCCGGTGTGGCGGTGACCACTACCGCGCGTCCGTTGATTGTGAATGCTGTCATGGTGCTCTCCTCGGCTAGCCATAATTGCGTGACGGAATGCGCTTTGAGCATTTAATTTTTAACCATTCGTAGTGCGGGGGCTTGCCACTTGCTGTGAAAAACTTGCCCCATCCTGCCGGGCACAGGCGAGAGCGGAACCGAATGGGCTCGCCATCGCTTATCTTGGGCATATAGCGAATAGCGGCACCAGCTCTTTTGTCCCGTCTCATGCGAACTGGTCCAACCTTATTCCGAGTTTGTCTTATTGATGTGCCATGCCTGTATTAAATTGTCGCAACATTGTGTCGTGCTATGGATGGCTCAGGTTACAAGTATCTTGACGCCGGAGATCGCGAAGACCACTCTATTGGAAGCTCCCGCGGAGGCTTCGTGACTCTGCGATGAGATAGCCGCAAGGATGGGGCAGAGTATCGAATAGAGAGTGTTTTAGCTTTCCGGCGGAGGGTGGGGTAATGCAAGACGCTACACATGTAGTCGTCGTTGACGACCATGACGATATCCGGGATCTGGTTCGGGAGTATCTCGAGCACCATGGTTACAAGGTCAGCGTAGCGGAAAGTGGGGCGGCCCTACGGCAAATTCTTGAGCGAAAGACTGTCGACCTGATCATCCTCGATGTCATGATGCCCGGCGAAGACGGCATCTCGTTGTGCAAGGAGATTCGGGCTACCGAAGACACCCCCATTATATTTTTGACAGCGATGGCCGAAGATGCCGATCGTATCATCGGTCTTGAGCTCGGCGCAGATGATTATTTGGTGAAGCCATTCAACCCGCGTGAGCTTCTTGCCCGGATCAGAGCCGTGCTCCGTCGTGCCATCAACTCCACTCAAGCACGCACCATTCTCAATCGCAGGATAGTCCGCATCGATCATTGGAAGCTCGACTTGGGTCGTCAGGAAATCTTCGGTGATGATGGCGTTGGTATCCCGCTAAGCACAGCGGAATTTCGCCTGCTTAAGGTCTTCATCGAGCGGCCAGGTTTGATACTTAGTCGGGAACAGCTCCTTGATCTGACGGCTGGGAGGACAGCTGACATCTTCGACCGCAGCATTGACAACCAAGTCAGCCGTCTCCGGAAGAAAATCGAGGACAATCCTAAGAGCCCAACGATCATCAAAACTCATTGGGGCGGTGGCTACAGCCTGTGCGCCGAGGTCGCGCCCGAATGACTCGTCTTTGGCGGAGGAGCCTCGCTACACAAATCATCGGGCTTACGCTCGTGGCGTTAATCGTCTCGCAGGCACTCACTTTCCTCATCTCTTTGGATGAGTACACAAAGAAGTTCGATGCTGGTGCGAAAGCTGAGTTTGTCAGCCGAGTATCATCCACTACCCGTTTGATGGAATCGTTACCACCTGAATTTAGGGAGCAAGCTCTACACGCAAGTGAAGGCAGCTATTTGAGATACTGGTTGTCCGACAGTGAGCCTATGGATCCGAATGACTGGAGGTTGCAGGCCCTCGCCCGACTTTCCCAGCCACTGGACAGCTCCGTCGATCCAAGCGGAACATTAGGATGGGCTGGATCTACTTCCCCGAAGTTGCCGAGTGTCAATAAAGTGTCAACTGCAAACGTGGCTGACCCATGGATGACGCCAGCGTCTTATTTGTGGTTGATGCCGCAGCCAGCAAAGATGCTCAAGTTTTCAGGCAGCAAAGGGTATGGGCTCAGTACGCGTCTTGAAGACGGGCATTGGTTGAATGCGGCATTTTATCAGCACGAAAAAGGAGGCTTGTGGACCTCCAGGTCACTGATGTCACTTGGGCTTACCGCGCTCATGCTCGCCTTGATCAGCATTTTTATCGCGAGCCGCATCGCACGACCACTACGGAATCTGGCAACAGCCGCTGAAGCTTTAGGTCGAGGACAGAACCTGCCGCCGTTATTGGAAGACGGGCCAGAAGAGATCAAGCGGACGGCTCAATCCTTCAATGAAATGCAAAGCCGTCTACATCGTTTCGTAGAGGATCGGACGAGGATGCTAGCAGCGATTAGTCATGATTTGCGAACGCCAATAACCTCGCTTCGGCTAAGAGCAGAGCTCGTTCAAGATGAAGATGCCCAGCGAAAGATGATAGCGGCAATTGACGAATTGCAGTCGATGACAGAAGCCGCGATTTCGTTTGCACGTGGAGAATCGATTAAAGAGGAGACTCGTGCCATAGATCTGGAAGCGCTAGTTGGGAGTATTTGTGATGACCAATCTAACTTGGGACATCCGGTCACGCATGTCGAGGGCGTGAGGATGAAATATCACTGCCGCCCCGACAGCCTCCGCCGCGCGATCAGAAACCTGGTTGAGAACGCGGTGCGTTATGGGGGAGAGGCGAAGGTGTTTCTTCGGGACACCACCTCAAGTATTGATATCGTCGTCGAGGACCGTGGCCCTGGAATACCGAACGACATGGTAGAGAAGGTCTTCGCGCCCTTTGTCCGGCTTGAAACCTCCCGAAGCAGACAGACAGGAGGCAGCGGACTAGGTCTTTCGATAGTGCGAGCTGTCGTGCGGCAGCATGGGGGGGATATCTCGTTTTCCAACACCGAAACCGGTATGCAAGCCATCATCTCACTCCCAAGAGAAGGCTGTGTAAACGCAACGCCAGTGCCCAAAGAGCGCGCTTGGTGGCTCAAAAAGACTTCACTTTCGGCGCAACGCGCTCATTTACCGAAATAGCTGGTGTGCTTACCGAACCGGCGTGAGGATGTAGCGGACACCCCGATCACATATCCAGGCATCTGCCACGGAGGTCAGCGGCAGGCTGGTAAACGGCGCATCAAAGCTGGCCATAGGCGCAGCGGCGAGTAACTCGCGAGCACCTGTCAGGAGCTCCTTTACGGACACGCTACCAATGCCGCTTCCGATCAGTTCCAGTCCCGTGCTGCGCAGCATGTCGCCGCGAACAGCAATCTCGTCGCCGGCCACGGTGCCCAGTTGAACATAGCGCAAGCGTGGCTCGCCGGTCCTGGAGCCGCGATCTTGGGTTGCCGCCCGCAAGACCCGAGTAGCGGGCTCGCCCCACGCGAAATCGAGCACGACATCGACACCTTCATCGAACTGCGCACGCAGCGCTCCGTCTGCATCGTCATTCAGGGCGATCTTCACATCAGCCTCCAGGCGCTCGAGCTTTGCCGCATCGCGGCCGACAGCGATCACCCTGCTCGCCCCCAAGTGCCGCGCGGTTTGAAGCGCCATGCCGCCTGCCGAGCCAGTCGCACCGAGTACCATCACCGTCTCGCCGCGCTGCAGCTTGGCCCGTCGCGTAAGCGCGATCCACGACGCAAGTCCAGCCGTGGCGATGGCCGCCGCGCGCTCGTCAGACAGCCCCTCGGGCACCGGCACCATCATCTCGCTGGCGACCAATGATTTCTCTGCCATGGAGCCGAACGGCGTCTTGGGGAACAGAAAATAGACCCGCTGCCCCTCTGCGTCGATACCCACGCCATCGACACCCGGTATGAATCCGGCGGTCGTGCCGCTGGCATAGTGCCTACCTGACGCCAAGCCCTTAACGATGGGGCTGAGCGCAGTGGCATGCACTGTGACGACGGTTTCGCCGTCGCTGGCCACCGGCTCACGAAAATCCCGAAACGACGGCGGAACGCCGAATGTATTTACCACGGCTGCTTTCATGCTGCTCACTCCTGAAAGTGTTCCAATAACTCGGACGGATACTTAGCACGTCTGCAGAGTAGGCAGATCCATTCGAACGATCTATGCTTTAAAATCCGTTTTTTGTTCGTGTTCGTCCAGGTAGTGTATGGATCCCCTTTCAGAAGTGCTCTCGCTGCTGAAGCCTCGCAGCTATATCACTGCCGGCTTCGACGCAGGCGGGGCCTGGGCGCTCACGCTCGATGACCTAGCAGGCCGCATCAAGTGTTATGCCGTCATCAAGGGCACCTGCTGGCTGTCGATGCAAGGTAGCGAGCCAGTGCAGCTCCAGGCCGGCGACTGTTTCGTCCTGCCCAGCGGCCGAACCGTGCGCATCGGCAGCGACCTGGGCGTTGAGCCAAAACGGGCCAGCGAAGTGCTCGACCCCAACCGTAGCGGCGAAGTCGTCACCTACAACGGCGGAGGCGACGTCTTTCTGGTTGGCAGCCGTTTCGAAGTGAATGGCCACCACGCCGAGGTACTGTTGCAGACCCTGCCACCTCTCATGCAGGTCGAGACCTCAGGCGACCGCGCCAGACTGAGAGGATCGATCGAGTTGATGATGGAGGAGTTGCGCGAAGCCCGGCCCGGCTCATCGCTAGTGGCGCAGCAGCTCGCGCATATGATGCTGGTGCAAGCACTGCGCCTATACTTGGCGGAGCAAGCCCACAGCGACATCGGCTGGTTCGCCGCCCTCGCCGACCCTCAGTTGAGTGGTCCCCTCAACGCGATACATGCCAATCCGGCGCATCCCTGGACAGTGCAGAAGCTAGCCACGCTGGCCGGTATGTCACGTTCGACCTTTGCCGAGCGCTTTCGCCAAAGGACCGGGGAGACACCGATCGCCTACCTGACGCGTTGGAGAATGATGCTTGCGTGCGAAAAGCTCATGAATGGTCGTGACACGCTGGCACGTATCGCGACGTCGGTCGGCTATGAATCCGAGCATGCGTTCAATACGGCTTTCAAGCGAGTCATGGGCGTATCGCCAAGGCGATATTAGCCATCGAGAGCGCGCTGGACGCAACCACGCTGCTTCGCTTCCAGCATTTACCGGAAAAGCATGCTCTGACCTAGCGAACCTCCGAGGTGATCAACGGGCACCTCCCAGGCATCGCCGGGCAGCAACGCGCGAAACCGCTCTTGCGATATCGCTGCTCGAGAAAGGGCAGCATGCAGATCCTGGCGGGGTTGCTCGACGGCTTCATCCGTCAATTGAAAACTGCCCCAATGGTGCCCGATAGCGTTACGCGCGCCGCACAGCATCATGCCCTGAACGGCTTCTTCCGGATTTTGATGCTGGGACTGCATGAACCAGCGCGGCTCGTAGGCGCCGATGGGGAGATTGGCGAGGCGGAAGCCGCCATGCTTTTCGCGCGCGGCGCGGTAGTTGATGCCCGAATGAAAGCCTGTGTCGCCGACATGGTAGATGTTGCCAGCCGGTGTCTCGACCACAAATGAGGCCCATAGCGCCATCCGACGATCCCATAAGCTGCGGGCCGACCAGTGATGTGCCGGCTCGCAATGGATCGCAACTGGACCCCATTCAGTTACGTCGCCCCAATCCTGCGCATGGACACGCATTGCCGGGATGGCATTCAGGATAATTGTGTCATTGCCGAGCGGCGTAATGACGAGAGGATCGTGAATTGCGTGCAAACGCTCCAGCGTCGCCAGATCGAGATGGTCATAATGACTGTGGGTGACGAGAACGAGGTCGATCGGTGGCAAGTCCTCGAACCGGATGCCTGGCTCATTGACGCGCTGTGGCCCGGCAAAGGAAACAGGTGAGGTGCGACGAGAGTAAACGGGGTCGGTGAGGATGTTCACCCCTGCAACCTGAATGAGAATGGTCGCGTGACCAACCATTGTCGCGCGGAGATCGTCGCCGGATACGCGTTCGATGGGAAGGGTGCTCGTGGTTTTCTGCGGCCAGGCCTCCGGCCATGGACTAGCGCTACTGGTAACCTGCCAGCGCGCAAGGTCAAGCACCCCAGGTGGCTCGGCACCGCCTGGGTTGAAGAAGCGCAGCCCGTCGAAGTGATCGCTCACAGGCCCCTGGTAATAAGGGTTGCTCCTCATCGCGTAAGCGGTTCCGAATCCACCGGCCGCGACGGATGTAACGCCCATCGCCTTGAGAAAGCTGCGTCTGTTCATGAGCCCTCTGCCTTCAAGCGCATAGGAACGTCGGGAGAGGTTGCTTCCGCCCACCCTGAGACCTTGCGAGCCACGCTCAATATCATCAGTCCAATCTCCAACTGCAACGTTGGAGTTGATGGTAGGTCGAATTTCGTGCTATCACAACCCCTTTATAGATGGTATGCGATCATGGCGTGGGATGTAGAAGGGACGAAGAGGAAGATTCTAGAGGCGGCCGTCGCCGAATTTGCGCAGTTCGGCCCTGACGCGGCAACGGTAGAGCGCATCGCAAAATCCGCAGGCGTCAACAAGGAGCGCATCTATAACTACTTCGGCGACAAGCGCAACCTGTTTGCTGCGGTCCTGCGGAGCGAACTCGCTAAGGTCGCGTTGGCTGCACAGTCATCCGCCGACGAAGACATTGGAGACTATGCCGGTCGAGCCTTCGACTACCACTGTGAACATCCCGAGCTCAGCCGCTTGTTGCGTTGGGAAGGGCTGGTCTTCACGAGTGATGTCCCCGACGAAGAGCTACGACGCGAATACTACGGCTCTAAGACGAAGTTCGTCGAAGACGGACAGCGACGTGGTGCTGTCACGACGGTGTTCGGCGCCGATCATCTGACATTCCTCGTGCTGGCACTTGCCGGTTGTTGGTCCAACATGCCACAGATCGCGCGCATGCTGACCGGAGATGACGATGACCAGGATCGGGCACGGCGCCGTGCATCCGTAGTCGAGGCCGCACGTCGCTTGGCCAAGGCCCCCTGACGCTGCTCAACACCGGTGCGTGCCCTTTGGCCTGCAAGCACTACAACGGCGGGGTGGCGAAGCGTTCTGCCTCGGCTTGCCTCACACCGCTCTCGGCCACCTCCCCACCGATGGGGCCACCCGAACGTACGCGCCTTCATCGATGCCGCCAGGCAGCATTTGCAGGAGGTGTCGCTGTAATGATTTTCAGGGTAATCGGGGCAGCTCAGCCCTTGCCTATGGGCGCGGCTCGAAGCCTTGGTGGGTCAAGTCGAGCGCGGTGAGGTCCCAGCCGACGTGCTGCATGCTCTCCTGCACGGCGGACTGCAGTTGGGTCTTGGCGGCGCGGTCGCCCTCCTGGTCGAACTTCGTGTAGGCCGCGATGGCGTACAGGCTCAACGCGGCGATACGCTCGTACTCGACCGCACGCTGCTCGGGGCTCAGAGCCTGCAGCTCAGGAGTGGAGCGAAACATCGGTCCGATCTGGTCGGATACCGCCCTGAGCCTTGCCGGGTCGGACTGTCCGTCGAGCTGGTCGTTGGCGACCAGCCACATGACCACCGTGTAGGCCGTCAGCCCATCGGCGAGGTCGGTCGGGTCCATCTGGTTGTAACGCAGCAGCTCATCGAACTCCGCGGCCACCACACCTGAACGCAGCCCCTGGAGGATCTGTACGCGTGTGGCCTCGTCGGCGGCCATCGTCGCTGCCAGCTCTTCTTGGATCGATTCGAGCGGGCCGGATGGGGTGCGCCGTATCGTGAGGGGAGCGCTGCTTTGCGCCGAGAAGCTCGCAGAATGATCTTCAGCAGAATGGTCTTCAGCAGAGCGGTCACTAGAGGCCTGCTCATCGAGCACTCCCGTCATCAACGCCTGGTTCATCGGCGGGATGTGAGTGCCCAGCATCATATTGTTGATCGCGGTATCGGCCATGTTGCCGAAGGCGTGAGCGGTTGATGGCAGTGCGACTAGGCAGGCAAGCAGGCCGGCACCGCAGGCGAGGGCGCGTATGGCGCTCCATGGCCGTCGGCCTGTCTTGGTCAGTGTCGGAGCCTGATAGGCGATGTTGCTCATTCGATATCCTCTGTTCTCGTCTTACGCCGTCAGCCTCTCGGTCGCAGGCCGGTGGATGTCAGTTCCAGCGTGCGCAGGTCGAGTCCGCCACTGCTGCGCATCCCTTCGTTGATGGCGTCCTGCAGTTGGCGCAGTGATTCCCGGTCGTTCTCGTTGCGCTGATGCATGTAGGCGGCGATGCCGAGTACGCTGAACGAGGCCAAGCGCTCGAATTCCGCCGCGCGCTGGCCTGGGTCGAGCTGCTGCAATGCCGGGTCGGCGCGGAACAAGGGGCTGAACTGGTCACGCGCCGCGTGAATGGCCGTGGGGTCGGTGGGACCGTCGAGTTGTTCGTTGACGATCAACCACATGACCACCGTGTAGGCGGTCAGCGCATTGGCAAGATCGGTCGGGTCCATCTGGTTGTAACGCAGTATCTCATCGAACTGCGCGGCCATTTCTCCGGAGCGCAGTGCCTGAAGGAGCGGTGCACGTGTCGACTCGTCAGGAGCCATCGCCGTTGCCAGCTCCAGATGCAACGATTCGAGCGAGCTGGATTCGAGGCGGCGGATCGTCAGCGGCGCCGTCGACTCGCTTGGCGCTTGTGGCTCGCTCCACCCTTGGGCGCTGGGTGCGTCTTCATCGTCATCGTCCGAACTTGGATAGCGGCCGCCAGAGTGGGAGAGAGCGATGTCGCCGAAGAAGCTCGGTTGCACGAAGCCGAACTGCTGGGCTGTCGCCAGCGGTGCGGTCAGCAGCGCTGCAAGGGCGAGCAGCGTGACGGATAAGCGGAGGTTGTTGTTCTTCATTGAGCGTTATCCTCGCCATGCATCCCGTGGATGCTTTATACAATCGCCGCGGTCCTGAGGTGTGTCGCTCAGGGCAGTAGTTGCCGAACCAGCTGCTCCCGCTCCATCTCCAGCATCTCCGCCAGCATCGGTTCCTGCGCGGCGTTGCCGCTGGACTGCCACTCCAGCAAGAGCACCTCGAACTCGGGTGAGTCGGCCAGGCGGGCTGCCAGCATGTGGTTGGCGTCCGGCTGTGGGTCGGGCTCGCCGGCCGTGACGTAGGCGGCTTCCACCTCCGCATAACAGGCCATGGTATCGTCCGTGACTCCTGCCAAGCGCTCGAGCAACATACAGCGCAGCAGCAGCCCTTCCTTGTGCAAGCCCTTTTCGTGCAGCACGTCCAGGTCGCGCTTGGCTTCTTCGTAGCGGCCCATGCCGGCGAGCAGGTTGGCTCGGCTGTTGCGAAGCTCGGTGTCTTCGGGGTGTCGTTCCAGCCCCTCGTCGTAGATCGCCAGCGCGGCTTCGAGCTGCTCCGCATCCCCTTGGGCTTCCATGACCGCTGCGCCGGCACGCTCCTGGTAGTACGCCGGTGGCTCGCCGCTGGCCGGCGAGCAGGCGGCAAGCAGCAAGGCGGTGAGCAAGGCGAGTGCAATTTTGATCACTTGGGTTCTACCTCGATATCGAAGGTGACTTCCGTGGTGCCGGGTGCCAGCTGTCCCGAGCCGCTCGAGTAGAAGTAACCGGCGGTAAGTACCAGCCTGAGTGGCCTGGGGGGCATGGGCAAGGTGAGAGTGGTGTGGCCGATGGGGTCGAAGTGATCCTTGGGCCAGAGGGAGTCACCTTCATTACCCAGGTTTTGCGCGGCGATATCGAGAATGCCGTCATACAGCCGGGCAGTCGCGAACCAGCTCACGGTGCCAAGGCGGCTGGCGGCGGTGGCGCCCATGGCGCTCACGATCAGGCTGTTACCGCGCAGCACGACATGGCCGCGCAACTGGTAGGTGGCGTGTATGCCGACGCCTTCCGCCAGCAGGTAAGCGGGGCGGGGCTGATTGAAGGGCTCCGAGAACTCGCGATACTTCAGCTCGGGAACCACGAGGTCCTTTGGCACGGTGTCGGTATTCAGCGTGGAGAGAAAGTCGCCTAACAGGGTGAAGCCATCGATTTCCGGACGCGTGGGTGCTTCGCTCATGCCGGCTGCCCTCCCTTGATGTAGACCTTCAGCGTTTCGGGATTGTCGTGCTCGGGCACCAGGCGGGTGAGGCCCTGGGGGTCGCTCACGCCACGAATCTGTTCGCCGCTAGGTCGCACGATGAGGTATTCCATGCCGGCCACGGGCTCGCCGGCGGCGGTGACGAGCCGAAAGCGCTCGTTGTAGCGCTTGGGCAGCTCGGTGAGCAGGCTGGCAGCGGATGCGCGCGGTGAGCCAACCTCGGTGCTGCAGCCGGTAATGACCTGTCCGCCGCAGGAGGTGGCGCTGCCATGTATGGCCGCGGGAGAGCCATCGACGTGGTACCAGGACACCCCCGCTGTGATGGTGGCGCCGCAGGAACTCTTGTCGCCGACCCGGGCGATGGGAATGCCGTCCACCCTGGAGGTGGGGGCTCCCGAAACGATGTGATGCGGCCCGCCCCGGCAGGAGCAGGATACCTTGTCGCCTATTTTCGCAAGATCCATGGTCTATCCCTTTCCCCATGCCCATGGTGCGAAAGATGATTATTACCCGCTTTGCGGCGCTGGCTACGGGTGGGTGAAAGGTTGAGATATGGCTTACATGAGTTTCAGCCAAGGCTTACAAGGTGGGAGGAGGGCGAGCGCCATGCCATGACTCGTTTCGTGCAAAGTAGAAGCGACATCACGAGAGGCTGAGGAAAAGGAGAGCCTATGCCATTGCAGATTGTCCGCCGCTTGCTGCCAGAGTGGGGTACTACCTACGGTCCACCCGGGGCGGGGCCTTTCCCCGCCGTCATGGTGTTGCATGGTTCGGAAGGAGCTTTGTCGGGCTGGAGTCATCGCAACGCCGCGATTCTGGCGGCCCACGGTTTCCTGGCCTTTCCGTTCGGTTACTCCAGCGGCGGCAATGCTTGGAACGCAGGACATATCGTCGACTGCCCGCTGGATCGCACCGCCCAGGCGCTGGCCGCACTGCGCGACTTTCCCTTCGTCGGGCCGCGAGTGGGTCTCTACGGTGTCTCACGCGGCGCCGAGCATGCCTTGTTGCTCACTTCTTTGATGGTCAGGGACGAGATGCCCGGTATTCCCGAGGCCGTGGCGGCGCACAGCCCGCCGGACGTGGTGTGCGGTGGCTTCGATGCGCGCAGCTTTCGCGATTCCGGCGACCCCGGCTGGCAGTCATGGGACGTGGGCAAGCGCGCCTGGACGTGGAAGGGCAGTGCAGAAGGGCTGCTGCCCACGACGCCTATCGAGGTCGAGCGCTACGCCGGGCCGCTGTTCCTGTCCCACGGGGTGCAGGACAGGTTGTGGTCGGTGGAGATGACGAAGCGACTCGAACAGCGGCTTGGTCGGCATGGGCGACAGCCGGAAGTCCATTACTACGAGGGCGAGGATCACCTGCCGGGAAGTGAGGGAGAGAATCGTCACCATGAGCTATTGATCGATTTCTTTAAGCGTCACCTTGGGCCAAGCGATACGACAAGCTGATATTCCGCCGGTGGGCGAGCAAGGAACGAGCCGGCCGCCACCGAGCCTTCGCTCGGTGGCGGCGAGGTTTCTTTGGTGTTGATGATGGGCAATTCCCTGGCTCAGCCTGCAGCGACGGTCATGCCGCCGTCGGCCATGACGACGGAGCCGACCATGAAGCTCGCCCGTTCCGAGGCCAGGAAGGCGACCACCTCAGCGATCTCTTCCGGTTGCGCCGCGCGACCAATGGGTGCGCCCTCACCGTGCTGGGCTAGAAAGCCAGGGCCATCTTCCATGACATCGTTAAGGATATTGGTCACGACATCACCTACCCCGACGGCGTTTACGCGGATCCCATGCTCGATGACCTCGAGCGCCAGCGTGCGGGTCAACTGGGCCAGGGCGCCCTTCGATGCGGTGTATGCCGCAATGGTCGGGAAGGCAAAGTAGGAGGCATATGAGGCGATATTGACGATCGCGCCGGATCTGTTCGGCTTCATCGCTTTTACGGCCTCGCGGCAATGCAGGAATGCCGCCGTTGCGTTCACGGCCTGAATGCGCTCCCAGTCCTCACGCGACATGTCCTCGACCAGCTTGTTGATGATGATGCCGGCATTGTTCACCAGGATATCGAGTCGGCCGAACTCCTCGACCGCCCGGGCAACCGCATGTTCGGCGGCGCCGTCCTGGGTGATGTCGGCCACTAGAGGCACCAGGCCCGGCCGGGCCAGTTCCTCGACGGCGGGATTGCGGTCTTCTGCGACGACCTTTGCACCCCGGGCGTGCAGCAGTAGCGCAATGGCTTTACCGATGCCGCTGGCAGCGCCCGTGACCAGCGCGATCTTGCCTTCAACTTCGTGAGAAGCAGTGGCTATGATGTCAGTCATGTCTACCTCCAGAGTCGGGGCCAGGCGAGGCATTCGCCGGCCGGCACCCAGCGGGTGCGGTGGTTGATGACGGTTTCACTATCGTGCAGGAAGGCGGGAGCGGCTTTTGCAGGCTTGCGCTGGCTATCGCGATTTTGCGCTGAGGAGTAGCGCTGATGGACAACTTGCGAGTCCCAGCCGAGTCCATGTTGCGGAGCATGCCGAGCGAGCACCTGGCGCTGCCGCAATGCGCTGGGCTGCAAGATGTGGTACTGCAGCTATACACGCATCGCAGCATCGCGGAACCCATACGGGTTCCGGCCGTGGCCGAACCGCTGCTGGTCATGGTGCTGGCCGGATCGGCTAGGGTCGAGGAGCGCGCGCTGGGCGGCGAGTGGAAATCAGCGCAGGTGCAGGAGGGGGACTTCTTTCTGACCAGCGCTGAGCTGCCCTACGAGATGCGCTGGCAGACCCAAGGGGGCGATACCTTCGAGGTGATGCACCTCTACCTCACTCATGCGCTGGTCGATCGAGCAGTCCACGACCTGCTGGGCAGCCAGGCCGGCCCGATCCGCTTCCTCGACGTTTCCGGCGAACGGGACGACCTGGTGCGGATGCTGCTCGAGCAGATTCGGCTGGAGCTGATCAAGCGGCACGAGCCCAGCTCGCTGTTCGTCCATGGTCTGGCCCAGGCACTGGCCATTCATCTCGTTCGGACTTACCGCGACCCGGAGGCCGCAGGCAGGCGCAGCAATGCGCTGCAAGCCTACAAGCTGCGGCGAGTCATCGACTTGATGGAACAGCGCCTTGCCGAATCCTTCTCCCTCGCGGACTTGGCTGAAGCGGCGCAATTGAGCGAGTACCACTTCAGCCGGCTGTTCAAGCGGGCGACGGGGCTTTCACCATCGCAATACTTCATCCGTCTGCGCATGGACCGCGCCCGTCAGCTATTGCTGGATACCGACCGCAGCATCATCGATATTGGGATGGAGGTTGGCTATTCGAGCCCGAGCCACTTCTCGCAGGTGTTCCGCCGCCAAGTCGGCATCACCCCAAGCGCCTATCGCAACCCAGCGCACGGCTAGAGGTCTGCGGCTTGGGCTTTCTCCGATCCCGGCACGCGCCCGGCAAGTCCCCTTGACGTATCGGAGGCTGGTGTCCATCGTATAGACAGACTTGTCTGTTCGGTGCTTTGTCATGATGACTACATCGCCGGTTTCCCGGCCTCGTGAACGTATTATCGAGACAGCCAGCCGGCTGTTTTTCCGCCAGGGCTATTGTTCGACGGGCATCAACCAGATCATCAGCGAGTCCGGCGTCGCCAAGGCCAGTTTTTATGCCCATTTCCCGAGCAAGGAGGATCTCGCCATTGCTTGGCTGAGGCAGCGCGAAGAGAACTGGATGCAGCAGCTGAGTGAGTGTGTGGGCCAGCACCAATCGGCCGATAAACGTATCGCGGCCATGTACACCATGTGGTACGACCAGATCCGCGAGGAAGGCTACCGTGGTTGCGGATTCATCAATATGGCCGGGGAGTTCAGCAGTGAGGAGAGCCCAGTCAGGGCCTGCGTGCGCGACCATAAGAATCGTGTAAGGCAATTCGTTGCCGACCATGTTCTGGATCAGTACCGGGATACGATGACACCTGACGGATTCGATGAGCTGGTCGATGTGGTCTACTCGCTTTTCGATGGCGCCATCGTTCAAGCGCAGAACTTCATGCAGGAATGGCCTGTCGAGGTTGCCTTGAAGGCTTCGATCCACATGCTCCCTCAAGAACGTGGCGAAGCTTCATAGGCCTATGAATAGGTGCCTACCCGTCCTGCTGCAGCGCAACTCACCTTTCAATGTGGTCGGCGCCGGCCTCTTGATAGTGGCTGCTACTTATGGGCTGTCGCGCTATACCTATGGCTTGTTCGTTCCTGCCATCAGGCAGGACTTCACCTTGGATCAGGCGACAGTGGGTGCCATTGGTAGCGCTTCCTATCTGGGGTATCTGCTGGCAACGCTTGTCAGTCCCTTTCTGGTGCGCCGCTTCGGTGCCCGCCTGCCGATCTTATTGGGTGGGGCGACGGCAACGCTGGGTATGTCATTGATCGGACTGGCCAATAACCCGATATGGCTGGCACTGGGAGTTACGCTTGCCGGTTGTAGCCCGGGGCTGGCTTATCCACCGCTTTCCGATGCCATCAAGCAGCTGTGCAGCGCGGAAAAGCAGAGTCGCTACTATGCCATCATCAATTCGGGCACCAGTTTTGGTGTCATGGTATCTGGCCCCCTGGCGCTGTTTGCGGGGCCCCGTTGGCAATTGGCTTGGCTGTGCTTTGCATTTATCGCGTTGATTGCCACGCTTTGGAATCTTTTCATCATGCCGGGCCATGCGAGCGAAGCCGATGATCAGGAACGTGCTGGCAAAGAGCGTACGGATGATACTCGCACTGGTCATGAGCCCATGCGGGTATTGCTGAGGCGCAAGTTGAAAGACAGGGCGGTGTGCCGTTTACTGCTGGGCGCGTTGTTGTTCGGGCTGGTGACGTCCGTTTACTGGACGTTTTCCGTTGATTTGATAGCGGGAGAGGATGACCTGCCTGATGCAGGGCGCGTGATGTTCTGGATGGTGGTCGGCATCGCTGGTGTGGCGGGTGGATTGGCCGGCGAGCTGGTGACTCGCTTCGGGCTGGCCAAGGTATTGCAGTGGGCGTCGCTGGCCATTGCGGCCGCGATCGCCATACTTACCATAGCGAGTGGAGATATGTTGGTGCTCGCCCTGTCGGCAGTGGTATTCGGCGCCATGTTCATTCTCATCACCGCGTTATACGGTATATGGAGTGTCACTTGTTTCCCTGAGGCACCTTCTGCAGGTTTCGGTCTGACCTTCTTTCTCATTTCCGCTGGACAACTGATATCGCCCACCCTCGCTGGGGTTGGGGCGAAGCTCTGGGACATGGCCGGCGTTTTCCAGGTAACCGCCGTACTCTGTCTGGGGCTCCTGCTGTTGTTGCCTGCCCAGGATATTCGGAGCATGTGAGAAACCCCGGGCAGCCATACTTGGTTGCACGGCTATTCTAATGGCTTACCTAAGAGCATCGGCTCAAGCGGTGGCCCCGGCCTCCGCTAACGGGTTGGCTTCGGCCGGTAGCGCTCCGTCGTACTCAGTGTCCCGGGCATAGCGGGCGGGTGGCACACCCACATGGCGGGCGAAGGCGACACTGAACGTGCTTGCGGAGCTGTAGCCAACTCGCTCTGCGACGTCAGCGATACTGGCTTTCTCTCTGCGCAGCAAATCCTTGGCTAATGCCATGCGCCAGGCAAGCAGGTATTCCATTGGTGCCATGCCCACAGCGCGACCAAAACGCTCATAAAACGCGGAGCGGGAGAGTGTCGCTTCATTGGCTAGCTGCGCCACCGTCCAAGGTCGGTTGGGGCTCTCATGCATCCGGCGGATTGCTGTCGCGAGGCGCTCGTCGGCAAGGCCGCGAAGCAGCCCGGGCGAGGTGTCCGTTATTCCGCCAGAACGGAGGGCTTCGATGAGCAGGACTTCCAGCAGGCGTTCCAGCACGACATCGCGCGCCGGCCGCTGTGCACGCGATTCATCGCTTACCAGCTGCATCAGAGTGGCCAGCCGGTTGACCCCCCGAACGTGTACCAGTTTTGGCAGCAGCGACGCGAGCAGAGTCGCATCCGGGGAGCGAAAAATACAGTAACCCAGCAGCAGGCGAACGTCGGGAGGGTCGTCCACGCTGCCAAGCCTGTGTTCGCCATTGGGCAGCAACACGGGAGTCGAAACGATGTCCTTGGCGCTCGCTGGCAGAAGGCTGGTCATCGTGAAGTTCTGCGCCGAGGGGATCAACAAAAAATCTCCCTCCATGAGAACGATTTCGTCATGCCCTTCTGCTTCGAGACGGCATCCCCCCTCGAGAATCGCGCAATAGAAAGGCCCCCCGACTTGCGAACGGCGGACGATCCAACGGCCTGCGCCGCTGCCCCGTTTCGAGAACGGGGCGGCGGGCTGAAGTAGCGTAACGACTTGGGCGAACGGATCCAGCAATTCAGGACACCTGCAAATAAAATACGGACGTTTTACTGTAGATCATCCGGCATTGGCTCACCATACTCGATTTCAATACCTGAGAGGCCACTGCCGCGGTGATTGCCCCGCGGTCTTTGGAAGTGTGACTCACTTGGCATCGTTGCCACCATCCGAGGGAATCACCATGCAATATCGTCATCTTGGCCGTACCGGCATTCAGGTCAGCCCCTACTGCCTGGGCACCATGATGTTCGGTGCAATTGCCAATGCCGATCACGATGAGTGCGTCGGCATGATCCACAAGGCGCTGGATTTCGGTATCAACTTCATCGATACCGCCGACGCTTATAGCCAGGGCGAGTCCGAAGAGATCGTCGGTAAGGCGCTGAAGGGGCGACGGGACGATGTCGTGCTTGCCAGCAAGGCGGCCATGCCGATGGGAGAAGATATCAACAGACGTGGTGGATCGCGGCGCTGGCTGACCCGTGCCATCGAGGACTCACTGCGTCGCCTTCAGACCGACTATATCGACCTCTATCAGATTCATCGGCTGGACCCGGAGACTGACATCGAGGAAACGCTCTCCGTTCTCACTGACTTGATGCGTGAAGGCAAGGTGCGCGCCATCGGCGCGTCGACCGTTCCCGCTTCCGACATCGTGGAAGCGCAGTGGGTCGCCGAGCGGCGCGGGCTGGCACGCTTTCGTACGGAGCAGCCGCCCTATTCCATTCTCAACCGCTCGATCGAGCGGGAAGTGCTGCCCGCTTGCCAGCGTTATGGCATGGGCGTGATGACGTGGAGCCCGCTGGCCAAAGGGATGTTGAGCGGCAAGTACCGCAAGAGGGGAGAGCTGCCGGACTCGCTGCGCGTGAAATATTTCCCCAAGGCGATGACCGACGAGGGTAGCCTTGACGCGGTCGAACGGCTCATCCCTCTGGCTGAGGATTCCGGCTTGTCGTTGGTTCACATGGCATTGGCCTTTGTGATGGCGCATCCGGCCATTACCTCCGCCATTATCGGGCCCCGCACCCCCGAGCAACTCGACCATCTGCTCGCCGGCGCTGAGGTGAAGTTGAGCGACGAGATTCTCGACCGAATCGACGACATCGTCCCGCCGGGCGTCGATGTGGCACCGCTGGAGAGGGCAGCCTATATACCGCCGGCGATCGCGCAGTCGGCCCTGCGGCGACGTACGCCCACGCAGCGGGCGGCCGTGTAGCCTTGGTGGGTAGGGACGAACAGAAGGCTCAAGGGGCATCGTGGCTGGCCGCCGGGCGTTCGCCTCTGAGACGCCTGGCGGTCCACTGCGCTAGCCATTGCACGGCGTCGTCCACGCAGCTGTACACGACTGGAATGACCAGCAGGCTCAGCAGCGTCGAGGTGATCAAACCGCCAATCACGACGAAGGCCATGGGGGCCCGAAAGCTGGGATCGCCCGCCCACCCGAGGGCGATCGGCATCATGCCGGCCCCCATGGCCAGGGTGGTCATGACGATCGGTCGAACACGCTTGCGGCAGGCGTCGAGGATAGCTGTCCGGCGTTCGAGCTCATGCTCCTGGAGGGCAATGATGATGTAGTCCACCAGCAGGATCGAGTTTTTCGTGGCGATGCCCATCAGCATGATCAAGCCGATCATGGCGGGAAGCGACAGCGCTGACTGGGTGATGAACAGCGCAAGGAAAGCCCCGGGAACGGAGAGCACCAGCGCCACGAGAATCGTGACCGGCTGCATGAAACTCCCGAACAGCAGCACCAGCACCATGTAGATGCACAGCACGCCGGTCAGCATGGCGATACCGAAATCCACTGCCATCTCGGCCATTTCCTCTGCATCGCCTGCCGCCGCCTGGTGAACGCCGGGTGGCAGCTGGCGCACGCTGGGCAGCGCCTGAACGATCTGCTCGATCTCCCCCAGGGGACGCCCCTGCAGCACTACCTCGAAATTGACGTTGCGCAGACGGTCGTACCGAGTGATCTCCGCTGGCCCGCTGCTCCATTCGAGAGTTGCCACGTTTTCGAGCGGTACCATCCCCCTCGCACTGGGGACGGGCAGGCGCCTGAGGGTCGTAATGTCCTGTCGAGCAGCATCCGACAGGCGCACCATGATCGGCACCTGACGCTCGCTGAGGTTCAGCTTCGGCAAGTCTTCGTCGTTGTCGCCCACCGTGGCGATGCGCAGCGTGTCGGCGATGGCCGAGGCCGATACGCCAAGGTCGGCGGCGCTTGCAAAGTCGGGGCGTACGATGAGTTCGGGTCTGACCAGGCTGGTCGTCGAGCTCACGGCGCCGAGACCGGACACGGCACGCAGCTCCCGCTCTACCTCGCGGGCATGCTGCTCGAGCACCCGACTGTCCTCGCCGACCAGCGCCAGCTCATAGATGTCTCCTGAATCGCCGCTTCCCACCTGGGTACGCACCCCGGGAAGCGTGGCGAGCGCATCACGTAGTTGCTGCTCGATCGCTTGCAGCTTGATGCCCGCACGGCTGGTGCGATCCGCCAGGCCCACGGTGAGCACCAGGCGGGTCACTTCGGCATCGCCACCGCTCGAAGCGTCCCCGACGGCGGCGAAAACGCGCATGACATAAGGGTTCTCCTCCAGGCGTGCGCGCGCCTGCTCGGCAAGCAGCATCGCTTCCGGCAGGGTGCTTCCGGGTGGCAAGGTCAGTGTCGCCTGGGTCTGGGAGGTGTCGTCGGGCGGTATGAAGGCGCCCGGCAGGGTCGATGCCAACCATAGGCCACCGGCGAAGCAGGCTGCCGCCGCGAAGAGGGTCGTCTTGCGGTGGCGCAGGCACCAGTTGGCGACGACTAGATAGTAGGCAATCCACTTTGGCTCGTGCTGGCCTCGGCTGGGTTTGCGCAGCAGGTAGGCGGCCATCATCGGTGTGAGAAGGCGTGCCACTATCAATGAGAACAGTACTGCCACCGAGGCCGTCCAGCCGAACTGGAAGAAGAATCGTCCCACCGTGCCGCTCATGAAGGCCGTGGGCAGGAAAACGGCAATCAGCGTGAAGGTGGTGGCGACCACCGCCAGGCCGATTTCCGCCGCGGCATCCATCGCGGCGCGACGCGGGGGCTTGCCCATCAGCAGATGGCGTTCGATGTTTTCGATCTCGACGATGGCATCGTCCACCAGCACTCCGATCACCAGCGAGATCGCCAGCAGCGTCACGACGTTGAGCGAGAAGCCCATCAGGTGCATGAGGCCGAAGGTGGGAATGATCGACAGCGGCAGTGTCACGGCGGCGATCAGCGTCGCCCGCCAGTCGCGCAGGAAGAGGAATACCACCAGCACGGCCAGCAGCATGCCTTCGAACAGCAGGCGCATGGAGCCCTGGTAGTTCTCCCTTACCGGCTCGACGAAGTCGAAGGCTTGGTGGATCTCGATATGGGGATATTGCGCCTGCAAGGCGGCGAGAGCGGACTTCACGCCTTCGGCCACGTCTACCTCGCCGTATCCTCGGGCTCGCGTCATCTCGAAGCCGACGACGGGCACCCCATCGAGAAGTGCCGCCGTACGCCGCTCGGCCACGCTATCGGTGACGCTTGCGACCTGGTCGAGGCGGATGCGACGGCCATCGACGAGCGCCAGCTCCATCGCCGCCAATTCCGCCGCCGAGGCGACGTTGGCGACGATGCGCACGGCCTGTTCGGCGCCGCCGAGGTTCGTGCGCCCACCGGGTGCTTCCAGTTGTGCCTGGCGCAACTGGCGTGAGATGTCGAGTGCCGTCGTGTTCAGTGCCAGCAGGAGATCCGGGTGCAGCTCCACGCGGACTTCGCGATCGGCGCCGCCGATTCGCCGTACCTCGCCCACACCGGGCACGGTCAACACCGCCTTGGTGATCCTGTCATCGACGAGCCAGGACAGCGCCTCCTCGTCCAACTGGGCGGAGGTCACCGCGTAGAGCAGGAGCGGGTCGTCGGAGAACCCCCGTTTCTGGATCACCGGGTCACGCAGCTCGGCAGGCAGGTCCGAGCGGATGCGCGAGACGGCGTCGCGCACGTCGTCGAGCGCTTCCTGCATGGATTTTTCCAGCCGGAATATGACGCCGATTTCGGCGTGGCCATCGGTCAGCGTGGTGATGATGTGCTTGACGCCGGACACCCCGCCAATGGCGTTCTCGATCTTGCGGGCGACTTCGTTCTCCATCAAGGCGGGGCTAGCCCCCGGCAACGAGGCGGAGACGACCACCCGGGGTATGTCCACATCCGGCAAGTCCTGGATGGGCATGCCCCTGAATGACATCAGCCCCAATGAGGTCAACAGCACGAAGAGCAGCACGACCGGGATGGGGTTTCGAATCGCCCAGGAGGAGGTATTGAGTGTCATGGCTGCCCCCTCGTTAGCGATGTCGTCAGCCCTGGCGCGCCCTCGGCGATGATTCCCTCGCCAAGTCCCTCGATCTCCACTACCCGATCGCCGTGGCCCAGGAAGGCGCCACCCGACGCAACGACGCGGGCATCAGGCTCGAGCCCGGAGAGAATTTCGACCCTATCCCCCATGTGCTGACCCAGGCCGACCTTCGACTCCGTCACCCGGCCGTCTTCATCGACACGGTGCACGTAGCCGAAGCCGTCGCGGAGCTGCACCGCCGATCGCGGTAGGGTCAGAGCCTGGCGTGTTCCCAGCTCGAACTCGCCGCGCGCAAACATGCCCGCCCGAGCGACGTCGCTCATCGGTAGATCGACGTAGACCAGGCCGTTGCGGGTGGACACGTCTACCAGTGGGGCAATCGTGCGCACGCGTCCTTCCAATTCGTGGCCTCCCGGAAGGGTGACCCTGGCACTCTGGCCGGGCTGCAGCCGCTCCAGCTCGGAAGCGGCAACCTCGGCCCGCCACTCCAGCCGACCGAGACGGATCAGGCGGAACAGCTCCTGACCCGCAGGAAGCACCGCACCGACCGTGGCACTGCGCGCCGAGATCACGCCATCGTCGGGGGCGAGCACCTGGGCTTGGGCCAAGCGAAGCTGCTGCGTGTTCTCGATGGCTCGCGCCGCCTCCAGCCGAGCCCGCGCGGTACGCTCCGTGGTGATGTGCTGGAAAATCAGTTGAGCCGACATCGCCCCCGACGCCTCTAGCTGGCGGGCGCGCTGGGCGTTGCCCTCGGCTTCGGCGAGTGCCGCCTCGGCCTCGGCGACGGCGGCGCGGCTCTGCGCCAGTTCAGCGCTCACCGTATCGGAGGCGAACGTGGCGAGTGTCTGGCCACGTTGCACGACATCGCCCACGTTGGCCTCGACGCTGGCCAGACGCAGGCCGTTCGCCTCGGTACCGATGCTGGCTTCCTGCCATGGCATGACGTTCCCGTTTGCAGCTATTCGGATAGGCAGCATGGCGGGGCGCGGCGAGGTCACGGTGACGGTCAGAGCGGCTTGCTCGACCGCTATGGCTGCTACGGGCGGAGCGTTACTGGAGGCATGCATGAGCCATACGACCGTCACGCCGAGGGTCAGTGCACCGGTTGCGGCGGCTGTGAATGAGCGCGTATTTAGCATCATGCCTCTCCGCAAGACAGCGACGGCTTATGGCCAGCCGTACGGTGGCGGAACAGGAAGGAAATGAGAATGACATCGATGAGTGGGAGCATTCTGTGTCCTCGTCTCTGCTGAGACGAGACTCTCCACTTCTACGCCTTTCAGAACACTTACCGAAGTAGCGGAACGAAGAGAGTCTCCCGGTAAGTTTTCAGTAAGGGAACGGCGGCGAGAGTTAAAGTAACTGGCGTTCCTTCCACATTGCGTGAGAAACCCACATGCCTTCATCGAATCCGCTTGTCTCGATCATTCATGGTTCTGCCGTGCGGGTGGCGGCCGTTGCGTTGCTTGCCGTTGGCCTGGGGGTTCCGGTAGCGGCGCTGGCCCAAGCGCCGGGTGATGCCGAGTCGTCAACGACCTGGGCGCTGGGGCTCGGCGTCATGAGCGCGCAGGAGCCTTATGCCGGTATCGGACGAGACAATACGGCGCTACCGCTGCTCCAGTTCGAGAACCAGTACGTGAATCTGTTCGGCCCCCGGATCGAGTTCAAGCTGCCGAGTCTCGATATCGGCGATTCCCAACAGCTCAACTTCGGTATCGTCGGCGAGTACGACGGAAGCGGTTACGAAGAGGGCGACGCCCCGATCCTCAATGGCATGGAAAAGCGCAGAGGCGGCTTCTGGGCGGGGGGCGTAGTGGAGTGGAGCAGCAGTTTCGTCGATGTCAGTGCCGAATGGCTGGCCGACGTTTCAGGTAACAGCAACGGCCAGATCGTCAGTCTCGGCCTGGCGAGAACCTGGCGGGTGGGCAATCGTGTACTGCTCACCCCGCACGTTGGGGCAAGCTGGCAGGGCGAGAAAACGGTCGACTACTATTTTGGGGTGCGTGAAAGCGAAGCCCGTCCCGACCGCCCTGCCTATGCGGGGGAGTCGGCTATCAACATCGAGGCGGGGGTGCGCGGTGTATACATGTTCGACAAGCACCACTCCGTGCTCTTAGGGGCCGGGGTGATGAGCCTGGCGGATGAGATCAAGGACAGTCCGCTGGTGGATCGCTCGACTACCAACAGCGTTTACCTAGGCTACATGTACCGCTTCTGATGAGCCGCATACTCCTGGTCGAGGACCACGACCGCCTGGCCCGGCTGATGTGCCAGGGGCTGGAGGCCGCTGGCATTGCCGTGGACGTGGCCGGCCGCATCGACAGCGCCTGGACGGCGATTCAGCAGATCTCCTACCAGGCCCTGGTTCTCGATCGGGGGTTGCCGGATGGCGATGGCCTCAGCTTGCTGCATAGGCTGCGCAAGGCCGGCCTCGGCGTGCCTTGCCTCGTATTGACGGCACGCGATGCCCTGCATGACCGAGTACAGGGGCTCGATGCCGGGGCCGACGACTACCTGCCCAAACCGTTCGCCATGGACGAGATGGTGGCTCGCGTCCGGGCACTGCTGCGTCGGCCCGTGGCGTTCCACTCGCTCGACCCCAGCCATGGCGATCTGACCCTGCGGCCCGAGGCCTGCATGCTGTGCTGTGGCGACGCAAGTGTCACCCTCTCCTCGACGGAGCTGCACATCATGCAGCTGTTGTTGCACAAGCCCAGGGAGGTGGTGCGCCGCAGCGCGCTGGAAGCGGCGGCTTGGGGGCTGAGCGAGGCGGTGACGCCGAACGCCCTGGACGTGGCCCTGCATCGTTTGCGCCGCAAGCTGCTCGCCATCGGTTCGCGTCAGCGCATCGTCAACGTCAGGGGGCTGGGCTATGCGCTTCGTGAAGACGCCGTCGCTGAATAGCCTGAGCCTCAAGATCCTGCTGGCTTACGTAGCTGGCATGGCGCTCAGTATGGTGCTGCTGGTGGTCGCAGCAGTGGTGGTGACCCAGACCAACCTCCTGGCCCGGATGGATCTGGTCAATGCCGTGGAGGCGCTGAAGGACAACGTCGTCTTCGACCGCGATGGCAGGCCCATCGGCTTCGACTCGCGGCTGGACGACCGTGCCTGGCTGTATGAGGGACCGCAGCGCGAAACGGCCTATCGGATCCTGGACGACGCCGGCAACGTGGCGGCTTTCTCGAGCGCCGGCGAGGCGTTCTGGCCACCCGGCGATGATCTTCTCCGTATGACGAGCAGACACTTTACCTTCGAGCATGAGGGCAACATCTTCTACGGCGCCACGCAGCCCCTGCAGCATGAGGGGCGCCAGTGGTTTCTGCAGTTCGCCGCCAGTGCACGGTTCATGAGCATCCTCGACAAGGTTGCCTTGCCGCGAATGATCGTTGGCATCACGGTATTTGGCATCGTCCTTTTCATGGCCTTCGGCCTGTGTGCCTTCATCACCTTGCGCTACACCCTCAAGCCGCTGCGCGACGTTTCGGAATCCGCTGCCGCCATTTCCCCGCGCTCCCTCAACTCCAGGTTGAAGACCGAGGCGGTGCCGGCGGAGATTGCGCCTCTCGTGGATAGCTTCAACCGAGCTCTGGAACGTCTCGAGCGGGGCTATCGCGTGCAGCAGGAGTTTCTGGGCAATGCGGCACACGAGCTCAAGACGCCACTGGCCCTGATCCGCGCTCAAATAGAGTTGAGAGAGGATGGCAAGAACGACAGCGACTCGCTATTGAGCGACGTCGAGTACATGACGCGCCAAGTGCAGCAACTTCTGCTCTTGGCGGAAGCCAGCGAGGCGCACAATTACCACTTCACCACCGTCCGGCCTCAGGAGATCGCCCATGAAGTCGCCTCCTACTTGCAGCGCATGTCGGAAGCAGCCGACGTGCACGTGACAATACTCGCAGGGGAAGACAATGTGGCATGGCAGGCCGATCGTGCCGCCTTCTTCACCCTGCTGAAGAACTTGTTGGAAAACGCCATTCAGCATTCACCTGCCAAGGCGACCGTCTGTGTGGAGATCAATGGTGATACGCTGAGCGTGCGCGACACAGGGCTCGGCGTTGAGCTAGAGCACCTGCCGCTGCTGTTCGAACGCTTCTGGCGCGCTGCGCATCGGCGCGACCATGGAGCAGGCTTAGGCCTGGCCATTTGTCAGGAGATCGCCATGACGCATGGCTGGCAACTCACGGCGGAGCCGGCCGAGCCGGGGCTGCGATTTCGTCTTTTGAATCGTCCTTGAGCCAATCGATAGGATAAGCTGATATCCCGCCGGCACGGCGATCAATGAATGAGCCAAGGAGGCTTTCGTGATGGAGTGGTGGACCTGGATAACCTACGTGGGCGTGATCACGGCCCTGATCATCTTTCCAGGACCGGTGGCGCTGTTGTGCACCACCCATGGCCTCCGCTTCGGCCGCCACCGAGCCTTTGCCACCGTGCTCGGTGGCGGCGTGGCTTCGCTGGTGTTGATGACGCTCTCCGCGCTGGGCCTCGGGGCGGTGCTGGCCACCTCAGAAACGGCCTTCTTCGTGCTGAAGCTGCTAGGCGGGGCTTACCTCATCTATCTGGGACTTCAGGCCTGGCTGAGCGCGCCCAGCTCACCGGTTGCCACGGCCAGCGAGCCGGCGCTGGCCAGCGTGCGCTCTACCAGTGGCTTGTTCCGTCAGGGGTTTCTGGTGGGTATCGGCAACCCAAAGGACTTGCTGTTCTTTGCGGCGCTGTTTCCCAACTTCATCACCGTTGGCGAGCCGCAGATGCTGCAGTTCGCCATTCTGGCGCTGACCTGGCTGGTCATCGATACCACGCTGATGACACTCTATGCCACCGCCGGTGCGGGGCTGGGGCGCTGGTTCGACAGCCCCGGCAGGCTGCGGGCGTTTCATCGCACCACAGGTGGGCTCTTTCTGGGCGCCGGAGGCACGCTGATTGCTACCAGTGCGAGCAAGTGAAGCAGTGCGAGCAAATGAGACGGTGGTGCCGAGCTCGGGGCCAGCACGCAGCGTCTTGCTGAGCTGTCGGTTGGAGGCTTTATGAACCGGGACCGCCTGCAGCGTGGCCTCGTGGTGGCCGAGATGCTCCTGCTGGCGCTACCGGTCAGTGCGTTCTGCCTCGTGTTCGGCCTGGGTCTGCTGCTCACGGTGGGCTTTCCCTGGGGCATGCAGGAGGTGGCGATCATCCTCTTCGTGTTCGTCGGTACCCTGGGCATCGCTGGCTTGTGGTGCGTGGCGGTCGCATTCCTGCTTAGGCGCGAGCGCTCCCTGTGGTGGTGGCGGGCGGCCTGCGCCGGAGCGGGGTTGACGCTCGTCTCGCTGGTGCTGGTCGGGCTGCTGACGCTGGGCTGGGAGCCGGCGGAGTGGGTGATCATTGTTGCCTTGGGCATCTTCGCCAGCCCGCTGCTCATCCCCTTTCTTCACCTTCGCTATCTGTGCCATCCGCAGCGCGCGGCGCCGCTTACTTAATTCCCACCCCGATAGCGCTCTCTCGCCTCGGCGATGGTGCGGTGGTTCTGGTCGGCCCAGGCGACCAGCGCGCGCATCGGCTCGAGGAAGGAGTGGCCGAGTTCGGTGAGGCTGTACTCCACCCGCGGGGGCACTTCGGGGTAGACGGTGCGGGTGATGAAGCCGTCCTGCTCCAGACGCTTGAGGGTACGCGAGAGCATTTGCTTGGAGATGTCGCCGATCTCGCGCATCAGCTCGTTGAAGCGGTGGGTACCGGGCCGCAGGGTAAGCAGCACGAGCACGCTCCATTGATCGCCGATGCGGTCGAGCACGTCGCGAATGGGGCAGGGGGCCTCGAGCTCGAAATTTTTCAGCTTTTGGAGTGGCATGGAAGCTCCTGTCAGTGCTCAAGGGTCATCACGGTGTGACCGGGTCGCACGGCGGTGACTTCTTGCGGATGGTTGAGAAGTACCATAGCTTGCCGCTTAGGTCTACTAGGTAGACCAGGTGCATAAAGCAAACCAAAGGAATCTTAGCTATGGCCAACGTCGCTCTCATCGGTGCTTCCGGCAACGCCGGCTCCCGTATCCTCAAGGAACTCTCCGATCGCAACCATCTGGTGACGGCCATCGCCCGCCACCCCGAACGCATCGAGCGCCTTCCGGGCGTCATGGCTCACCCGGGAGACGTGCATGACCGAGCCGGGCTGGCCGATACGCTGCGCGGGCACGATGCCGTGATCAGCTCGGTGCATTTCGCCACCAGCGATGTCGAGACCCTGGTCGGTGCGGTGCGTGACGCCGGCGTGAAGCGCTATCTGGTGGTGGGCGGGGCCGGCAGCCTGGAGGTCGCGCCGGGTCAGCGCTTGATCGATCAGCCCAGCTTTCCGGCCGAGTACTTCGAGGAGGCAAGCGCCGGCGTGGCTTTCCTGGAGTATCTGAAAGGCGTCGAGGATCTCGACTGGACCTTCATTTCACCTTCGGCACTGTTCGTGCCGGGGGAGCGTACCGGCGAATTCCGCCTGGGCAAGGATGCGCTGCTGGCCAATGAAAACGGCTCCAGCATCTCGTTCGAGGATTACGCCATTGCCCTGGTCGATGAGCTCGAGCGCCCCGCCCATGTGTGCCAGCGCTTCACGGTGGGCTACTGAGCGACTAAGTACGACAAGGCCCGTCGAGGCGGGCCTTGTCGTTCGAACCGTGACGTTCTGCTGTGAGTGCACTCAGAAGGAGTAGGACAAGGTGGCGGTTACGCTACGCGGCTCGCCATACACACCGTAGCCGTCGAAGTAGCTGAAATAGGTGTCGTCGAACAGGTTGTCGACGTTGACCTGCAGGGCCAGTTCCGGTGTGAACTGGTAGCGACCGAACAGGCTGGCCAAGGTATAGCTACCCTGTTCGAATCGCTGGGGGCCGATCGGGCCGGCGGCGCCTTCAACGAAGGTGCGGCTCTGCCAGTTGAGGCCGCCGCCCAGCGTCAAAGGTTGCCACTGCGGAACACGGTAGCTGGTGAACAGCTTTATCTGGGTTCGCGGCTGATCGGTGCTGTAGGGGCCATCGGTATCGGTTGCCGTGTAGTGCGTTGCGCCGAAAGCCAGGTCGAGATTTTCGCTCATGGCACCACTCAGCTCGACATCCACGCCTCTGCTGACCACGCCTCGCGCTGCGTGGTAGGTGGTCTGCGTGGCGCCTGGTACGAGCGGATCGGCCTGGGCGACGTTGTCTTGCTCGATGCGAAATACCGAGAAGGAGGCGTTGAGCATGCCGTCGAACCAGACCGCCTTCAGACCCGTCTCGTAGTTCTTGCCGATGACGGGGTCGAGGAAGCGGCCCTCGGCATCGCGATAGTCCTGCGGCTGAAAGATCTCGGTATAGCTGGCGAAGGCCGACCAGGTGTCGTCGATGTCGTAGACCAGTCCGCCATAGGGGGTGATCTCGGTTTGCCCCTGGGAGTCATTGCCTCCCGCAGCGGTCCAACTGCTACCACTCCAGTCGCTGTAACGTGCTCCTAGGATCAGTGTCAGCGGGTCGGCCAGCGAGAAGCGCACGGCACTGTAGAGAGCTTTCTGGCGAACGCTGGTGCCTTCCGACGGGGCGAAGTCCGGCCACGCTTGGTCGGGCGCGGTGCCGTTCCAGTCGTTGAAGTTACCTGCGTCGAAGCCCGCCGTGAAGGTGTTTTCGTAGTCGTTGGTCTGCTCGCTGTAGCTACTGCCGATCACCAATTCGTGCTGACGACCCATGAGGGCGAAAGGTCCGCTGGCGTAGGCATCGACGGCATCCACCTTGCGCTCGCCGCGATTCCAGCCGGTGAAGAAATAGACGCCCTCGCCGGTGGTCCGATCAGGGAAGCCGTAGGGGTAGGCGAGCCGGGAATCCAGGTTCGTCACGGCGTGGGTTGCCAAGCCGCGAAGCTGCCAGCCGCTGTCGAAGCGGTGCTCGACATCGGCAAAGAGCTTTTCCGACTCCCTATCGTTATAGGCCCAATCGGGTGCCACGCTGAAGGAACGACGATAATTCGCTTCACCACCGTCGCTGTACCACAGCGGCAGGCCGCCCCAGGTCGGTGACGAGTGGCGCCCTTGGTGATAGTCGTAGCCGACCGAGAGCGTGGTGTTTTCTGTCACGTCGGCATCGATCACGGCATAGCCGAACCGATTGCGCTCGCTGAAGCGGTCGAGGAACGCATCGCCTTCCTCGTAGCCGCCGATAAAGCGTGCACGCACGTTGCCGGATGGCGTGATCGGCACGGTGACATCGGCTACCGTACCGCGCTCGTTCCAGCGACCCAGCGAGCCCGATAGCGAACCGGTGAGCTCGCGACTATCGGCACGCTTGCGCACGAAATTCACTGAGGCCCCGGGGTTGCCGGTACCGGTCATCAGGCCGTTGGCGCCGCGCACGATCTCCACACGGTCGTAGATAGCCGTGTTCAGCCCACCTTCGCCGAAGTCCCAGCGGTTATCGGCGTTGAGGGTGGGCAGGCCATCATACTGGTAGCTGTTGATACGAAAACCACGCGAGAAAAAGCTGACTCGGCTGCTGTCGATCTGGCGTACGGAAATGCCGGGAGTGTTGGTGAGTACGTCTTCTATGGTGCGCAGGTTCTGATCCTGAATGCGCTGTTCGGTGATGATGCTGAGCGCCTGTGGAATTTCTTTCAGGCTCAGATCGAACCGGGTGCCTGCGTCGGTACTGCGCCGCGTATAGCCAATATTCTCGTAGAGGTTCTCACCGGTGACAGTGAGGGTGTCGAGCGACTCGGATTCGCTAGCGTGGGGCTGTGCCAGAGCGCTGCCCGAAGCGAGCAGGGCGGCGGCCGTGAGAATGGCAGCGATAGAGGCTTCCCGCGGCCGGAGCATGCTCGATGCTTGACGCGATGACGTATTCATTGGACCCCTTGAGCCGCGCCTAGGTGGGCGCTTATTCGATTTGGTAGTTAATAATGAGAAGCAAAATGATCTGCAAGTTTAGGCCATCTGTCAATGAGGATGATAATATTTATCGATTGTGGCGTGAGATCGGTCCTGAAGGTGGGCTCTGCGGTATGTTGCGATATGAAAGGGGAGGGGCGAAAACGACAAGGCCCGCTTTCGCGGGCCTCGATGTTCGAACCTTGCGGCTCTCTCGCGTGAGCTTACTCAGGCGAGCTGTTTGATGTTGGAGGCCTGAAGGCCCTTCTTGCCTTGGGTCACCTCGAATTCGACGGTTTGACCCTCCTGCAGGGATTTGAAACCTTCAGCCTGAATCTCGGAGAAGTGGGCGAAAACGTCGTCTCCACCGTCGCTCGGCGAAATGAAGCCAAAGCCTTTGGAGTCGTTAAACCACTTCACTGTACCTGTCGTCATAATCTCGAACCTTCCGCGCCATCGCGCTTTGCCATATTTCCGGTGTTACCCAGATGTGTCAGCAGCCTTGCGGTCAGGTGTCGGTTGGTCGATGCCTGCCGCTTGTCATCTGCTGGTCTTACCGTGGCATGCCTGAGGGGTGGGGTCAAAGCGCAGCCCTATTGTATTTCCCTATCGAAGCAAACCGCCTGTTTTCGCTGCAAATCCTCGAGCGCTCGCAAGTGGGCTGGGCACTGCCGAAATATGTTATGATGTAACAAAATGGTGTGCGCTATGGGGCCTTACATGAACTTCGAGAACCAGGATCCGATACCGGTTACCGTGCTGACCGGCTTTCTCGGCAGTGGCAAGACGACGCTACTCAATCATCTGGTGCGCCAGCCGGCGATGAGCAATGCGCTGGTGGTGATCAACGAGTTCGGCGATATCGGCCTGGACCATCGCCTGGTCACCCAGAGCGACGAGAACAGCGTGGTGGAGATGAGCAGCGGTTGTTTGTGCTGCACCATCCGCGGCGACTTGAGCCGCACCATACAGAAGACCTTCGATGCCATCGAGCGGGCGGGCGGCGAGCCCTTCTCGCGGGTGATCATCGAGACGACCGGGCTTGCCGACCCTGCGCCCATTCTGCACACCCTGATGACCGACTACTGGCTGGCCCATCGCCTCGCGCTGGATGGTGTGATCTGCCTGGTGGATGCCGCCAGCGGTGTGTCGACGCTGAACGCCCACCGAGAGTCGCAGCGTCAGGCCGCCGTCGCCGACCGCCTGCTGATCACCAAGGGGGATCTGGTCGACGAGGAGCGGCTGGCCCGGCTTGGTGAGCATCTCGCCCGGATCAACCCCGCCGCCGAGCAACTGCAGGTACGCCATGGTGAGGTAGCGGCCGAGCAGCTCACGGGGGGCAGCCTGTCCGCTCGCCAACGTGGGGCGGAGCAGTGGCTGAGCGCCGCTTCCTATGCGCAGGTAATGCCTGCCGGTGGCGCGGCGCCGATGAATGCCGGCAGCCTGGTCTCGATGGTAGCGTCAGCATCCAATCCCTCGCTGACCCGCCACGGCGAGCAGATCCGCTCCTTCTGCTTCACCGTCGAGCAGCCCATCGCCGCGGAACGGCTGGAAGACTGGCTCGATCTGCTGATGTCGCTGCTGGGCGAGAAGATCCTGCGGGTGAAGGCCATCGTAAACGTGGCCGGGCGCGAGCAGCCGCTGGCACTGCATGGTGTGCAGCACATCTTTCACCCGCCTGAGCCGCTGCCGGTAGAAGCCTGCCAAGATGGTATCTCGCGCTTCGTGTTCATCACCAATGGCGTCGAGCCCGAAGCCGTCACCCGGCTGTTCGACTACTTCCATTCTGACAGGCGATTTGAGGTCGATGCCTAAAATGCAGTGATGTAAAGCAAGCCGTAGATCGCCAGGCATGATGTGACGCGGTTTTCATTGGAATCCCTTGTTACGCTTCGTGGGCGCTTGTTTACAGTCCCGCTCGGTCTCTTATGTGTCGAGCTTGGCATGCTAGTCTACTCCTCCCATTGATCCTCAAAGGCAAGCCCACCTTGCGAACCGATAGTCGCCTTTCCCGAATGCTTCATGTACTGCTGCATATGGCGCGTCAGGATAGGCCACTCACCTCCGAACAGATCGGGGCGATGCTCGGCACCAACTCCGCGGTGGTGCGACGCACCATGGCGGGCTTGCGCAAGGCGGGCTACGTGTGCGCCGAGAAAGGCCGCAACGGTGGCTGGCGGATTGGCTGCGACCTCAACCGCGTGACCCTGCTGGACGTGCACCATGCTGTCGGCGGGCCGCGCATCTTTGCCATTGGCACCGACCGCGAGAACCCCGATTGTGTGGTCGAGCAGGTCGTCAACGAGGCGATCTTCGACGCCATGCGTGAAGCGGAAGCGTTGCTGATCGAGCGCCTGGGATCGGTAACACTGGCCGAGCTGGCGAGCCAGTTCGACGAGATCGCCACTCGGCAAGGCTATCGCTTCCCCGCGCACTGAGGAATCCTTGTCATAGGCCTATTGACGCCTGTGTCTTTAAATGTATCAATTAAAGATACATTAAATTTGGCGAGGAATGGGGTATGACATTCGATGCGGTGATTGTCGGTGGTAGCTATGCGGGGATGGCGGCGGGGCTGCAGCTGGCACGGGCGAGGCGGCAGGTGCTGGTAGTGGATGCAGGCGAGCCGCGCAATCGGTTTGCCTCACACTCACACGGTTTCTTGTCCCAGGATGGCACGCCTCCCGCTGAGATCGCGGCCGACGCTCGCGGGCAACTGATGGAGTACCTGACGGTGGAGTGGCGCTCGGGCAGGGTAACGTCGATTGGCGGCGAGGCGGAGCGCTTCACGGTCGGCCTGGCCGATGGAGACACCTTCCAGGCGCGTCGCATCATTCTGGCAGCGGGTGTGAGCGATGAGCTGCCGGCGATTCCCGGGTTGGCCGAACAGTGGGGGAAGCGTGTCTTTCACTGCCCCTACTGCCACGGCTATGAGCTCGGTCAGACGGCTATCGGTGTGCTGGCATCCTCCGAGCTGGCGATGCATCACGCCTTGATGCTGCCGGACTGGGGCACCACGACGCTGTTCTTGAACGCTGCCTTCGAGCCAACGGCGGAGCAGTTGGCCCAGTTGGATGCGCGCGGTACCCGCATCGAGCGCGGTCTGGTGACGCACCTTCAGGCTGGCCGAGACGAGAGGGTGGAGGTGGTGCTGAACGATGCACGCCGGATCCCCCTTGCTGGCTTGTTCGTGGCGCCGCGGCTGCATCTGAGCCCGCTGGTGGAGGACGTGGGCTGCGAGCTGGAAGAGACTCCGATGGGTAGTGTCATCAAGACCGATGCGATGCAGGCAACCTCGATCCCCGGCATCTTCGCCTGCGGTGATATCGCCCGCGCGGCAGGCTCGGTGACCTTCGCCGTCGCCGATGGCGCCATGGCAGGGCTTGCTACGCATCGCTCGCTGATGTTTGGCCTGTCATAGCGAACCTCAGCGGCTTGTGGCATTCCGGTTATTCTCCGCCTACTGCGCACACGGTGGGATGGACCAGACAGGAAGTGGCGTGGCGAGAGGCTTGATTCCTCTAGTACATAATGTAATGTTATTACGTTGCAAAATTATAAAGCATGTTGAGAGTCCATTGGCTGTGGCATGGCGCCTCACTTCCTTCGCAAGGATCTCCGGTGAACAAGAACATCCTTACTCTTCGTTCCAGGGCCGTTGCCGCGGGCATTGCCCCATGGTGCCTGCGTGCATCGCTCATGCTCGCTGTCGGTTTCGCTGCGGCGAGCTTCGCCCAGGAGCCGGCGGGCAGCTCCAACTATGAGCTGGATGACATTACCGTGATGGGTACGCGCGAGCGCGCCTATCGCAACGTGGTGGCGCCCACGGCCAACAAGAGCGATACCCTGGTCAAGGAAACGCCTTTCTCCATCCAGACGGTGACCCGGGAGCTGATCGAGGATCGTGGCGTCACCACTTTCGGTGAGGCAGTGCGTACCGTACCCGGTGTGACGCCACAGGTCGGCTGGGGTGGCAGTAACGATCGCTTCCGCCTGCGCGGTTTCGCCACTACGGCGAACCTGAAGAACGGTTTTCGTCGCAGTGTGTTTGCGCCGGTGGATGAACTGGTCAATATCGAGCAGATCGAGGTGCTCAAGGGACCGGCCTCGGCCCTGTACGGCCGCTTCGAGCCGGGTGGAGTCGTCAACCTGGTCACCAGGAAGCCCCTGGACGAAGCACAGACGCGCTTCGACCTTACCGGCGGGCGTTATGACTTCTACCGCGGCACCTTCGATACCACGGGTCCGTTGAGCGATACCGTCAGCTATCGGGTCACCGGAGCGTGGCAGGATAACGGCAGCTTCCGTGACTTCGTAGAAGCCGAAAGCCAGTTCATCTCGCCGGTGGTGCAGTGGCGGCCTTCGCCGCAGACCACGCTCACCGCCGAGCTGGAGCTGGGGCGTCGCGACTCGGCGTTCGACCGCGGCTTCGGCAACAGCCCACTGTTCCTCGAAGTGCCGATTCACAACAACTATGCCGAGCCCGATACTCGTCTGGAGAACGAGAGCGTGCTGGCTTCCGTGGTGCTGGAGCATGGCTTCGAGAGCGGCTGGGAGCTGCGCAGCGGCGCTCAGGCGTCGTGGGCGCGTACCGATGCGTTGTGGTATCCCTACGGTTTCAATCCGATCAGCGGGGCCGATACCGACAACCCTCAAGTCAACCGCCGCCGGCAGCGCAGCGTCGACAAGCAGACCGACGCTTCTGTGATGGCGGAGGTGTCGCGCCGCTTCGATACGGGGGCGGTGGGGCACCGCGTGCTGCTGGGTGCCGACTACAACTACGACGAATGGGACTTCGAGGCCTACGCCTTTCTCGGCCCGGGAGGCTTTCCGGTCAACCTACCAATCGACCTGTACGACCCGGTGCATGGCCAGGCCCCCAGTGGCCCGCTGGAGCCCTACGACGCCTCGCACTTCGACAGCCACAACATAGGGTTGTACCTGCAGGACGAGCTGCAGCTCGGCAGTCAGTGGCGGTTGTTGCTGGGTGGACGCTTCGACCGTTCGCGTAGCGGTGCCCGGGCCGAATACCTGCCGGCGGATGGGCGTCTGACGCGCACCGACGAGGCGTTCTCGCCACGCGCCGGCCTGACCTGGACGCCCAACGAGGAGGTTTCGCTTTATGCCAGTTGGGCGCAATCCTTCCTTACCGAGCCCTTCAACGGCATGTTGCGTGATGGGAACTTGCCTTCTCCTTCGCGGGGTCGGCAAGCCGAGGTGGGCGCCAAGTTCAGCTTGTTGGACGGACGTCTGGAGCCCACGCTGGCGCTGTTCGACATCCGACGGCGCAATGGCGTGGTATCGGACCCGGACGACTTCAACTATGTGATCCAGGTCGGCGAGCAGCGCAGCCGCGGCTGGGAAGTGGACGTGCCCTACGCGGTGACGCCGCAGTGGCGGCTGCTGGCCAGCTATACGGAGCTCAAGGCCGAGATCAGCGAGGACAGCGACCCCGAGCTGGTCGGCAATCTGGTGGCCAATGCACCGCGCAGCTCCGCCAGCTTCTGGTCTACCTACGATTTTGCCGGCCAGGCTTCGGGGCTAAGCGTCGGCCTCGGGGCCATCTACGTGGGGGCGCGCCAGGCCAATACTGCCAACAGCTTTGAGTTGCCCTCCTACACGCGCTGGGATGCCAATGCGAGCTATCGCTTCGGCGAGCAGCAGCGCTACCGAGTGCAGCTGATGGTTCAGAACCTGGGCGACAAGCGTTACTACGACTCCGGCGGCTCCTTCGTGCCTACCTTCCCCGGTGCGCCGCGCAGTGTGTTCGCCACCTTCGGCATGACGTTCTGATCTCGACGAAGTCAGAAAAGGGCAAGCCGACGCGTGTCGGCTTGCCCAGAGCAACCATCAATGGCGTTAGTCGTGGCTGTGTACCATACCGGTGCCGCCCACGGCGACGATGCCGAAGGGCGTGCCTTCTACCACCACTTCACCGCTTTTCTCGAAGCTTGCTGCTGCTACCTGGTGCAGCTTGCCCTCGAGCGGATCGGTCACGAAAACGTATTCTCCGGCCACCGTTACACGAGGGCGCGGATCGCGCCAGTGGCCATCCATGGAGTAGGGGTCGGTGAGCCGCAGCGAGCGGGTGATCTCGCCTGCGAGCACGTCGAGCTGGTGGAGCTGGCCATCCTCGGTGAACACGTAGGCGTAGCGTGCGCGAATCGGGTCCACGGCGAAGTGCACGCGACGAGTAGGCAATTCGACCAGGCGGAATGCCTCCTCTTCGCTCGGGTCGATCAGCACCACGGCGCTGTGGCCCTGGTCGTTGAGAAAGTTACCCATGAAGTATTGCAATCCGCGGCCGCCGAGCAGTGTGGTGGCCTTGCCCTCGGGAAGGGTGTCGGCATAGGGCAGGTGCTCGATAGAAGGCCCACCCACCTCCGAGCGTACGATCAGCAGGCCCGTGGCGCAGGCGAAGGCCATCAGGTTGCCCGTGGCGGCCTCGCCGTGCAGGTCGGGGCATTCGGCCAGCTCGCCTATCTGGTTGCCGTCACGATCCTGCACTCGAATACCGATGGGCAGGTTGGAAGGGCCCTCGGGGTGCGGCTCGGAAACCAGGTCGTAGTTGCCGTAGGGAACGACCACGCCGTGATGGGGGGCGCCGGCGTTCACTTCGCGAAGCTCGACGCTGCCCATCAGGGCGTCGCGCTCGCGGAAGATTCGGGCGACGCCTTCCTTGTCGAAGAACGCCGCCCAGTGGCCCTGATGCTCCACGAAGTGAACCGGGTACTCGCCTTCGATCTCTGTTCCGCTCAGGCTCGGGGCCTCGACCTCGATATCGGCGTGGTCGCCGTGGTCGTGAAAAGCGATGCCCGTGTTGATGGTGGTGACGACATCTGCCGAGCCCTGCACCGCATAGACGGTTTCGCCGCTGTGGCTGCGATAGAGCGACGCCGGCCCGTGGATGGCGAACGACTCCAGCGATTCACCGTTCAGTGCGTCGATGGCATGTACCACCGGCTCGCTATGGTCGGCAATGAACAGACGCCAGGCGGTGACCTCGTCATCGTGGGCGTGAGCACTGCCGGCCGCGAGTCCGGCGGCAAGCAGTGAAATGGACAGACTTGAGGTTGATCTTTTCATCTGTGTTTTGCCTGCCTTTGAGTGGTGAGCCTTTGAGGGGTGAGTCATGAGAACAGGCTCGGGCCGGCGGCTGGCATCGTGGTGGCGTACCAGGCCAGCGACAGACCCAGCCATACCAGAGCGAAGCCACCGGCCATGGCCAGCCAACCGCCAAGGCGGCTCACCTGTGCCAGACGGCTAGTGCCGTGCTTGAGTTCGGACTTGAGATAGAGCCGCGTCATCCAGTCCCGTGCCAATACGCTGGCCAGCGCCAGAGCGGAAACGGTAATGGCGGTACCCAGCGCCATGGTCATGACGGCGGCCGCACCCAGCGCCATATGGCCGAGCAGGCTTGCCGCCCCCATGATCAATACGGCGCCGCTGCAGGGGCGCATGCCGATGGTCGCCACGGTGGCCAGCGCCGTGCGCCAGTCGCCGGCTTCATCCGGGGCCACGTGATGGCGCGCGCCGCAGCTGCAGCCATGACCGGCCGGGTCGTGGCCGTGATGCTGCACATTGTCGTGGGCGGGGGCGACGTAAAACGCGTGGAATGGCTGGCCTGTGTGAGCCGTTGCCGCAGGGCTGAAGGTGGGGGCCATCAATGGAGAGGCGGGATTGGCATGCTCGATGGAATGGTCGTGAGGGGCGTTGATGGCGGGTAAGCCGGAATCGCCACCAGCCGTCTGCTTCAGCAAGCGCCTGGCACGTAGGCATAGCCAGACTCCCAGAATGGCAACCATCAGAAAGCTGGCCAGCTCCAGCCCGGCCACGCTGCCCATGGCCTGGCGGGTCAACCACCCCAGCCCCTTGACCAGCACCAGCACCAGGGCGATGGCTGTCAGGCCTTGCAGCATGGCGGCGCTGAACGAAAGACCGAGGGCACGCTTCACTCCACCGCCCTGGGAGAGCAGGTAGGTGGAGAGCACTGCCTTGCCGTGGCCGGGTCCGGCGGCATGAAAGATGCCGTAGCCGAAGCTGAGCGCCATCAGCCACCAGCCGCTTGCCCAGGAGGGGGCGGCCGACCATTCGGTGATCGCCAGGGTCAGGGCGCGATGGAGATCGCGTTGCCAGGCCAGCAACTGCAGGGTCAGGTCTTGCCATAGGTACTGTTGAACGAGCAGCAGGATGCCGCCGGTGGCGAGCAGCGCCACTGCCACTGCCCAGCGGCGTCGATGCAGAGCCTGGCGTGGCTTCGCTGCCGATTCGGGTGTGCCAGAGGCTGAAGTGTCAAACGAAGGTTGCGGCGTGTTGAAGTGCTGTGTCATGCCGGCTCCTGCGGGTCGGAAAGCTCAAAATGTTATGTTATAACATATTCGCACTGACAAGCGTAAAGGTCTCGACTCGATGAACAGGTTACCGCTGGAAGATATCGCCGCTGCCCCCGCCACCCGCCTGGGCACCCTGAGCTGGGTAGGCATGGAGGGTATCGCCCTGCCGTTTCAGGTCGCCGGCCAAGGGGTGACTGGCCAGGCCTCGGCCGGTGTCAGCCTGGATGACCCCACGGCACGCGGCATTCACATGTCGCGCCTCTACCTGGCGCTGGCCGAGCTCGAGGAGCGTGAGCTTTCGCTGGCGCGCGTGGCGGCGGTGCTTGAGGGCTTTCTCGACACTCACCAAGGCCTCTCGCATAGCGCCTTTCTCGATCTCGGCGGCGAGGCGATGCTCAAGCGCCCGGCGCTGATCAGCCCGCTAGCGGGATGGAAGCGCTATCCCTTTACCCTGCGCTGCCGGCGCGACAGCCAGGGCTTTCACGCCACCCTGGAGCTCACCGTGGGTTACTCCTCCACCTGCCCGTGTTCGGCGGCGCTGTCTCGCCAGCTGATCCAGCAGGCCTTCGACGAGGACTTCACCGACATGCCGGTCAGCCGCGAGGCGGTGCGGGCCTGGCTCGGCAGCGAGCAGGGCATTCTGGCCACGCCCCACAGCCAGCGCAGCCAGGCGCATCTCACGGTGCGTCTGGCCGGCGCACCGGACGAGCTGCCGCTGGTCAGCCTGGTGAATCGCGCCGAACGTGCCCTGGGCACGGCGCTGCAAACGGCGGTGAAGCGGATCGACGAGCAGGCCTTCGCCCTGGCCAACGGCCAGAATCTGATGTTCTGCGAGGATGCCGCGCGCCGCCTGCACCATGCCTTGCGCGAGCAGCCCGGCATCAGCGGTTTTCAGCTGCGTGTAGTGCATGCAGAAAGCCTGCACGCCCACGATGCCGTGGCGCGCAGCGAGTGGAACTGGACTCCCACTTCGTGATGTTCGGAGTGCCCCACCGCGACACGCCACAAGGAACCGACTGGCAGGTGGCCAAGGAGGCCTAGCAATGCACGATCTTGAGCAAGAGACCAAGGCGGATGTGCCATGGGTGGATGCGGTCATCGTCGGTGCCGGACCGGCGGGAATCGGTATGGCGCTGGCGCTGGAGAAGCTCGTCGACATCGAATACGTGGTGCTCGAGGCCGAGGAAATCGGCGCTTCCTTCCGCCGCTGGCCGGTACAGACGCGCTTCATCACGCCCTCCTTCCACAGCAACCCCTTCGGCCTGGCGGATCTGAACGCGATCAACGAGATCAGCTCGCCGGCGATTCTGGCGGGGGCCGAACACCTCAGCGGCGAGCAGTATGCCCACTACCTGAACTTCATTGCCCAGGCCCATGAGCTGCCCATTTCGGAAGGCTGCAAGGTGTATCGAGCCGAGGCCCTGGAGCAAGGCGGCTTTTGGCTGGATACCGGCCAGGGTGAGCTACGGACACGCTATCTGATCTGGGCCACCGGGGAGTACCAATTCCCCGACCTGACGCCGTTTCCCGGCGCCCAGTGGTGCGTTCACTACGCACGGGTAAGCGACTGGGCCGAGCTCAGCGACCGGCAGGAGTGCACAGCCTCGGTCGATCCCTCTTGCCCTTTTACCGTCATCGGCGGTTATGAAAGCGGCGTAGACGCCGCCATCAACCTGGTGCGCCTGGGGCATCACGTGCGACTACTGGCGCGCAAGTCCAGCTGGCTGCGAGAAGGACCCTATGATCCCAGCCTGTCGCTGTCGCCCTACAGCCGCGAGCGACTGGTCGAGGCCCTCAAGAGTGAGCGGCTGGATATCGTCTTCGGTATCGACGTGGTGGAAGTCGCGCGTGACGACAAGGGTGGCTTTCGTATCCATGCAGCGGATGGCAGCCACTGGGATACGGCACAGCCGCCGGTGCTGGGTACCGGCTTCCACAAGGGCGGCGGTGCGCGACAAGTCGCCGAGCTGTGGCACTGGACCGAGGAAGGGCACGTGGCCCTGACGGAAGGCGATGAGTCCACCCGCACCCCAGGTCTTTTCCTGGTCGGGCCGCAGGTGCGCCATGACCAGCGCATCTACTGCTTCATCTACAAGTTTCGCCAGCGCTTCGGGCTGGTGGCCGAGCAGATTGCCGAACGCATGGAACTGGACGCCAGTGCCCTGCAGAGCGGCGCCGGCGCGTGGGGGCCCTTCGGCAACAGCGACTGCTGCGAGGACTGCGAATGTTGAGGGCAGTGCAGTATCTTGCCGCCTGCGGCACCACTGGGTTGCTGCTGGGGGGCATGGCATCGGGCGCTGCCCTCGGCCACTTCTTCCCGGCGGGCGGCCAGCGGCTGGGCGAGTGGCTGGACGCCACGCTGCTGCTGCTGATCGTCCTGCTGCTGGTCGGGGTGCGTTTCGGCTCCTTGCTCAATGCGCTGCGGCACGTGCGCTTCATCGGCGTGGTGCTGCTGGTCAACTTCGTGCTGATTCCCGCGATCGGCTATGTCATCGCCTCGCTCTTTCTCGGTGCCCACCCGTTGCTCATGGTGGGGCTGGCGATCTACTTCATGTCGCCCTGTACCGACTGGTTCCTCGGCTTTACCCGCCTGGCCGAAGGCAACGTGGCTTTGGGCACGGCGCTGATACCCATCAACCTGGTGGTGCAATTGCTGCTCTACCCGCTCTATCTTTTTCTCTTCACCCGCAATGCGGTGGAGGTCGACGGCATGCTGATCGGCACCACACTGCTGCAGTGGTTCCTGTTGCCGCTGGCGGTGGCGGTCGTGGCACAGTACGGGCTTCGCCTCGTGGTGGGCGGTGAGCGCTGTGGCAACCTGCTGGCATGGGTCGATCGCGGCACGCCGCTGGTGGTGGCCCTGCTGGTGGCGCAGATCTTCGCCGACAACATTGCCGTCATCCTCGAACATGGCCAGGTGTTCGGCTGGCTGCTGCTGGCCGCCTTTACGTTCTTCCTGGTGACCTATCTGCTGGGAGAGGCGGCTAGCCGCCTGGCAAGGCTCTCCTATCCCGAGCATGCCCTGCTGACCATCACCACTGCCGCGCGCAATGCGCCGCTGATGCTGGCGGTGACCATGGTGGCTCTGCCCGGCCAGCCGCTGATCTATGCTGCCATCGTCATCGGCATGTTGCTCGAATTTCCCCATCTGACGCTGCTGCGACACTTGCTTCTACGCTCCAGGCGAGCTTCGAGCAGGGTGGTATCGGCGTCAGGCGGCATTACTTGACCCCCCTGTACGAGTCCAAGCATGACAAACGCAAACCAGACCCCCAAGACCCTCACCATCACGCTTCCGGATGAGCGCGAGCTCACGCTGGCGTCCCCCACCAACGTGGCCGAGGTCGCCGAGGCCATCGGCCCCGGCCTGGCCCGCCAGGCATTGGCCGGCAGGGTCGATGGCAAGCTGGTGGACGCCTGTGATCCCATCGAGCGCGATGCCCGCGTACAGGTCATCACTCCCGCTGACCCTGAAGGGCTCGAGATCATTCGCCACTCCTGCGCGCACCTGCTGGGTCATGCGGTCAAGCAGCTCTTTCCGAGCGCTGAGATGGTCATCGGTCCGGTCATCGAGGATGGCTTTTACTACGATATCGCCTTCGAACGCCCCTTCACGCCGGAAGACATGGCCGCCATCGAGGCACGCATGCAGGCGCTGATCGCTCAGGACTACGATGTCATCAAGCGCCGGGTGCCGCGCGACGAAGCGATTCGCGTGTTCCGCGAGCGGGGCGAGAGCTACAAGCTTCGCCTGATCGAAGAGATGCCCGACGAGGCCACACTGGGGCTCTATTTCCATCAGGAATACGTGGACATGTGTCGCGGCCCCCACGTGCCCAATACCCGTTTTCTCAAGCACTTCCGCCTGACCAAGCTGTCCGGCGCCTATTGGCGCGGTGATGCCCGCAACGCTCAGCTGCAGCGTGTCTACGGTACGGCCTGGGCCGACCGCAAGGCGCTCAAGGCCTATCTGCAGCGCCTGGAGGAAGCCGAGAAGCGCGACCATCGTCGCCTGGGTCGGCAGCTCGGACTCTTTCACTTCCAGGAGGAGGCGCCCGGCGCGGTGTTCTGGCACCCCCGTGGCTGGACGGTGCTGCAGACCCTGATCGCTTACATGCGTCGTCGCCAGGAGGCTGGCGGCTACGTGGAGGTGAATACGCCGGACATGATGGACCGTGGCCTATGGGAAACCTCCGGCCACTGGCAGAACTACCAGGAACATATGTTCACCACCCAGACCGAGGACGGCCGCTCTCTGGCGCTCAAGCCGATGAACTGCCCCGGCAGCGTGCTGCTTTATCGTCATGGCCTGAAGAGTTACCGCGACCTGCCCATTCGCATGGGCGAATTCGGCAAGGTGCACCGCTACGAGCCCTCCGGCGCGCTGCATGGCCTGCTGCGGGTGCGCCACTTCACTCAGGACGACGCGCATATCTATTGCACCCCGGAACAGATGAATGAAGAGTGTCGGCGGGTCGTTGAGCTGGTGCTGGATATCTACCGCCAGTTCGGTTTCGAGAATGTGCGCCTGAAACTCTCCACTCGGCCGGAGAACCGCATGGGCAGCGAGGCCGTATGGGACCGCCTCGAGGGGGCTTTGACCACCGCCCTGGAATCGATGGGGCTGGACTACGAACTCAATCCCGGCGAGGGCGCCTTCTATGGGCCCAAACTCGAGTTCGTGCTACGTGACGCCATCGGACGCGACTGGCAGTGCGGTACGCTGCAGGTGGACATGAACCTGCCCGAGCGTTTCGGGCTCGAGTACGTCGGCGAGCAGGGCCTGCGCCAACGTCCGGTGCTGCTGCATCGTGCGCTGTTCGGCTCGCTGGAGCGCTTCCTCGGTATCCTGATCGAGCACCACGCCGGCAAGCTGCCCGCCTGGCTGGCGCCACAGCAGGTGGTGGTGATGTCCATCACCGAGGCCCAGGCCGACTACGCCCGCGCCTTGAGCGAAGTACTCTGCGGTGCCGGGCTGCGTGCCGAGGCCGATGTGCGTAACGAGAAGATCGGCTACAAGATCCGCGAGCAGACCCTGCAGCGCATTCCTTATTTGCTGATCGTCGGCGCCCGGGAGGCGGCCGAGGGCAAGGTCACCCTGCGCCACCGCGACGGCAACGATCTCGGCACGCTCAGCGTGGACGAAGCCTTGGCCTTGCTCGAAGAGCAAAGCCGCGCCCCCGATATCGATGCCTGCCTGCGCGAGCAGGCGGACCGCTTGCAGCGCCTGCGCGAGGGGGCGGCTGCCGCAGAGGCAGGGTATGCATGACGGCAGGCGGTCAACGTCGGTTCCGGGCCGGCGGGAATCCCATGCTACTATGGGGGTTTCGGCGAACCTGACCGGCAAGAAGGATTGAGCATGCCTTTACTCGATAGCTTTACCGTTGACCACACGATCATGGCCGCCCCGGCCGTGCGCGTCGCCAAGACCATGCAGTCGCCTTCCGGCGATACCATTACGGTGTTCGATCTGCGCTTCAACAAGCCGAACGAAGACATGATGGGTGAGAAGGGCATCCACACCCTGGAGCACCTGTTTGCCGGCTTCATGCGCAATCACCTGAACGGCAAGGACGTCGAGATCATCGACATCTCCCCGATGGGCTGTCGCACCGGCTTCTACATGAGCCTGCTCGGCAGCCCCAGCGAGGAACGCGTCAGTGAGGCTTGGCTGGCGGCGATGCAGGACGTTATCGACGTCAAGCGGATGGAAGATATCCCGGAGCTGAACGAGTACCAGTGCGGTACCTTCGTGATGCATTCCCTGGAAGAGGCCCAGGAGATCGCGCGGAGCATCATCGAGCGCGGCGTTGGGGTCAACAAGAACGCCGATCTCGCGTTGAGCGCCGAGCGACTGAAAGCGCTGGGCAACCCCGACGCCTGATCGGGCCGATGGAGTCGGCCCATCGCCTGGACGAAGCGGCGACCGGTGAGCTGTACTGCAAGCAGCCATCGGTCCGGTGGGCCTCCTGCCTCAGGCTGGACCGATTCGAACAGCGCTGTCTGAAGGAGGGACAGCGGATCCGCTTCGATCAGGAACACGCGTATGAAAGGAATCGACGCATGGCGGCTGCCGGCCCTGGTGGCCTTGTTGACCCTGGCGTTTTTCGTTGCCGCACCCAGTGCGGCGCAGCTGCCCGAGGGTGTGGGTGAGAACGGCAACGAGAGCGAGGATGACGAGAGCGAGGAGCGGGAGTGGTTTCCCCTCGACTCGCTGAACGCCGGCCTCGGCGAGCCGCCCGACGAAGTCGAGCGGCTGACCCCTCAAGGTGCGCTCCGCAGTTTCGTGGAACTCACCGAGAATGATGAGTACGCCGCCGCGGCACATCTGCTCAACCTTTCCGAGCTGGACGAGGCGGAACAGCAGCAACAGGGGCCCGAGCTGGCCCGACAGCTGGCCTCGGTGCTCAGGCGCGGTGAATGGTTCAACGTTTCCAACCTGCCCAGCCGCCAGGATGCCGCCATCGAAGACCCTTCCGGCCAACACCCGCTGGTAGGCGAGCCGCGCCGAAGCCTCGAGCTGGCCACTATGACGGTGGATGGCGAAGACTACGAGGTACGCCTGGACCGCTACCGCGTGGACGACGAGCAGCCGGTATGGCTGATCTCTGCGGAAAGCGTTTCCGTCATTCCGCGGCTCTACGAAGAGTTTGGGCCGTCGCTGATCGAGGCCTACATACCGGAGCGCTTCAAGACGAGCTTCGGGATGCTCCAGGTCTGGGAATGGATCGCCATTCCGCTTTTCCTGCTGCTGACCGGCCTGGTGGGGTGGGGCGTCTACGCCCTGGTCGGCCTGCTGGCGCACTGGTTTCCCCATGGTGTGCCTAGCATCTTCGCCGGCCGGATCGGTGTGCCAATGGCGCTGCTGGTCATGGCCTTCGTCGCGCAGATGCTGCTCGACTATGTGGTCTCCTTCACTGCCGTGGCCACCACCTTCATCCGTACCCTGCTGATCATCCTGATTGCCTGGGGCGTAGGCACGATAGCGCTGCGCCTGGTGGATACCGTTCTGCTCAAGGTGACGCGGCGCTTCGTGGGGGAGATCGACGACACCAAGCCCAAGGACGAGCGCCAACTGCTGACGACGCTCTATGCGCTGCGCCGGGTCATCATCCTGGTTGCGGTCATCGCCGTATCCGTCTACGTGCTGAGCCAGATCGAACTGTTCGAGACGCTGGGCCTGTCGCTGCTGGCCTCGGCCAGCGTGCTGGCAGTGCTGGTGGGCATTGCCGGTCAGGCGGTGCTGGGCAATATTCTCTCTTCGTTCCAGGTCTCGCTGGCCAAGCCCATCCGCATCGGTGACCTGGTGATGTTCGAAGGGCAGTGGTGCTATGTGGAAGGCATCTTCTACACCTTCATCCGTTTGCGGGTGTGGGACGAGCGACGCTTGATCGTGCCGGTGACCTACTTCGTCTCCCAGCCGTTCGAGAACCTCTCGATCAAGAACGCCAAGATGTATCGCAAGCTGGAGCTGATATTGCACCTGAGTGCCGATGTCGAGCTCATCCGTCATAAATTTTTCGAGTTCGCCGAAGAGGAGGAGAACGTCGTCGAGCATCACAAGCTGTGCTGCTATGTGACAGGGCAAACCGAGAAGTCGCAGACCATTACCTGCTACCTGATGGCGACCGATCCCTTCGCCGGCTGGGTGGCGGAGATGCAGATCCGCGAGCGGCTGATGAACTTCATCCGCACTTATCATCCCGAATGGTGGCCGCGGGATATCGTGGTGCTCAGTCAGCACGATATCGCAACGGAAGAAAAGCATGAGAAGCCACGCGTCCGGGTGTCGGCCGAGGGTGAGAGTGGGGGTGAAAAGGCTGCGGAGTAAAGCGGCTGAGCAAAGGAGTAGGGGAAGAGATAAGAGATGCGTGACGGCGCGTCGCCGTCACGCTGTATCGCCTTACCTCGGTCGGCGTACGATCCTCAGCTTACCGCTGGCGCCACCGCCGCAGAAGAAGCGATCCGCGCCATCCGATTCGAGCCCCGAAACGCCCGTTCCCTGAGGCATCTCTAGCAGCTGCAGCACCTCACCCGTGCCAGGATCGATTTGCCTCAGGTCGCTGCCGTCATCCTCCCAGGTGCCATGCCACAGTTCGCCGTCGACCCAGGTGACACCGGTGACGAAGCGGTTGGATTCGATGGTGCGCAGGATCACCCCGCTGTCGGGATCGAGCTGGTGGATCTTGCGGTCCCGGTACTGCCCTAGCCACAGCGAGCCCTCTGCCCAGGCCAGCCCTGAGTTGCTTCCGGGCGGAGCGGGGATGGTGGCAAGAATATTGCCGCTGGCGGGCTCGATCTTGTGGATTCGGTCCTCGGCGAGCTGGAACAGGTGTTGGCCGTCGAAGGCCGTGCCGGCATCGGCCTCGGTTTCTATCGAGCGCTGCGGTTCGCCGGTTTCGGGGTCGAAGGCACCGAGCGTTCTGCCGGTGGCGAGCCAGACATGGCGGCCGTCATAAGTGACGCCGTGCACGTGCTCCACGCCGGGGAAGGGGCCGAATTCGTTGAGTACTTCTGCTGCTGAACGGTTCATGTTGCTGACCTCGTTTTGGGTACATGCTCAGCCTATCCACTGGGCAGTGGGCCCGGGAGTAACAAGGTTGTCGTGAAACCTGGGACCGAAGGGGCAATCCAGCGTCGTGCTCTCCCGCGTCCGAAGGATTGCACCCTGTTCGTGCTGGAAAGGGTTTCGAGCGCTCGCTGTATGCTTCGCTGGCTGGCGCCGAGGGCCATGGCCAGGGCCGAACTCGACCACGGCTCGCCGTCGCTGAGCAGGGCCAGCACATCGGCATGTTTGCCTTCGATGGGGCGGGCCAGCACTGCAATTTCCGAGCTGGAGCGTGGCTCCAGCACGTAGCCTCGAGGTGTCGCGTGCACTCGCACCAGGGTGCCGAGCGCGGTGCGCAGCCGGCCGAGCTCGACGCGCAGCCGGATGCGGTGCGTGTCATCGGCGAAGCGCGTGCGAAACGCTGCGGCAATGAGCGCATCCCGAGGCACGTCTGCTGGCCAGGCTTCGCCCAGCAGGCGGACCAAGGTGAACAGCAGTGGGCGAGTAGCGAGCGAGACCACGACGTTACCGTCGCGAACGACGTGACGACAGGCATCGACGACGATCGTTGCTGATTTCAGCAGCGCTTCGACCTCATACAGCTGCAGCAGGCGCTCCCGGCCATGGGCCACCAGGCGAGCGGCGGGGGCGCTCAGGGCAAGATGAGCGTTCTCGACTTCCGCCAGCAGCGCGGCAATGCCGGAGCGGTGTGCGTTCTGTTCGGCGCGCTCGAGTGCGGTGCGCGCTGCCGCGGTGTGAAGCCGGCGCAGGGCGATGCCTGCCGCAATCAGTGCGTGGACGGCCCCCAGGGCAGGTGGAAGGGTGGCGGGGTCGAGCTGGGTCAGGGTACGCTCGGCCTCGTCCAGGCGCCCGAGCAACAGCAGGCGGCGGGCCTCGAGACAGCGAGCGTGGGCGGCATTCGTCAGGTCGCCGTGGGCCTCGAGCGTGGCCCGTGCCGAGTCGAGCCGCTTGGTGGGCCACGCCAGGTCGCGCGACGCCAGGGCAACTTCTGCCTCGGCAACCACGCATCTGGCACGGGCCATGACCTCCTTGCTGGTGAAGGCCCGCGCCGCGCTCTGCAACAGCTGCCTGGCGCGTGCGAAATCGCCAAGCTGAGCCATCGCGATCCCGCGCAAGGCGAGAGCCGGTGCATCGTCACGCAGGGTGACCCGTTTCAGGGCTCCGAGAGGATCCCCCGCCGAGAGTGCACGGCCCGCAGCCGTGATCTGCGCATCCATCATAATCCCGTTACGCCTGTTGCCTGGCGACGATGACGAGCCGGAAGTGGCGACGAAATGTCTACGTCAGGAGTATTGCAGGCCGGGAGGCTTCACGCGACGGGCCAACTCCACCAGCACCCTGTCACCTATGGCGTGCCCTAGGGTGTCGTTGATGGGCTTGAAGCCGTTGAGGTTTACCACCGCCATGGCGAAATGACCACCGTGGCGGTCCTCTCGGGCGCGAGCCTCCTGCAGTCGCTGGTTGAGCAGCTTGCGGTTAGCCAGTCCGGTGAGCACGTCATGGTTGGCTTGGTGCTCGAGCTGTTCGTGGCTTTGCTGCAGCAGCCGGTTGGCTTCCTCGAGACGCTGGGTGCGTTCGGCAATTCGGGCCTCGAGCATCTGCTCGTTCTGTCGCCCCATCTCCAGCATGTGTTGCCGGGTCTTCAGGGCTTCTGCCTGCGCTACACCTGTAGACTGCTGGTCGTTCTGTCATAGGCATTTGGTCGCCAGAGCGTGAGAGGCACCGTGAGAGTGCCTTCAGAGCGGACTCGCATCATCAGGATGTAGCGCGTTTCGGTGCCAGATCCAGGGCGGGATGATGAGGCCGTCGAGTGAAGGGTTATCAGCCCTTTCGCTACAGGCTGTCTTTCACACCACGGGCTCGCCGTTGGCATATTTCACCCAGGTCTTGCCTAGATGATTGCGCAGCTCACGCCCGGCCTGCTCCGGGTCTCTCGATTCCAGCGCCGACATGATGGCTTCGTGCTCCGCCATGGCGGTCGCCCACTTCTCGTTCTTCTGGTTCGAGAGATAGCGAACGCGATATAGCTGCCGACTCAGATTGGCGTGCATGTCGATCAGTGCGGAGTTGCCCGACAGGGCGACGATGCGGTTGTGAATCTCCTGGTTCAGGCGGAAGTAGCTCTGGCGATCGCGGCGCAGAAAGCAGGCCTTCATCTCGTAATGGAGCGCTTGCAGCTCGGCGATATCGTCATCGCTGGCGTTGATGCAGGTGAGCTCTGCAGCGGCTTGCTCCAGCACGCTCAGTACGTAGGCCTTTTCCTTGATGTCGGCTGGGCTCACTTCCGCTACCACCGCCCCCCGATGGGGAGAAATGACCACGAGTCCTTCGGTGGCCAGGATCTTGAGCGCTTCCCGCAAGGGGGTACGCGAGACCTGAAGCTCCACGGCCAGGGTGCGCTCGGGAAGGCGCTGACCGGGCTGGAAGTGATCCATCACGATGTGTTCACGCAGGTAGTTGGCCACTTTCTCGACCAGACCTGCATGGCTTGACTGAACGGCTTCTTCCATAGGATTGCTTACTCCGGAGTCGAGTGCCAAGAATGGCATACCATTTTGGTCCTTTCAAATCGTAACGCGCCTAGGGCTCTCCATTTATCACCCATATTTTTCAGATGGTTAGTGGCATAACAAGACGGCCATTGACTAAAGTCGTATCTACGCGTTGTTGACCCTCAAAATGGCATACCATTACATTTTGATCAGATCCGGCGCTGCCTGAGCAGTGTCCACTGCCAGGCAATGTGATTTCAGGCAGAGGAGGAAGCCGGACCCGCACCGCCAAGGCGAAGCCCCTCAACGATGACCGGAACGGGAAAACAAATCGCTCATGAACTATCTGCAACATTTTGAAATAAAAAAAGTTGTTGAGGCTTGCGTGGCTGGCGCCGGCGACTTTGGAAGGGGTGTCTTGCGGCAGGCTCGCGGCATGGAAGGGCTCGCAGCGAGGGTTGCCATTGATGTCACACCGGAGAGAGCCGCCGAAGCCTTGCGCTTTTCCGGGGTGCCCGATGCTGAAATAATGGTATGCCATTCTTCCGAGGAGGCAGCAAAGGCTTGGCAATCAGGCGGGTACGTCGCTGCGGGCAGCTTCGAGCACGTGCAGGCGCTGCCTTTCGACATTCTGGTGGAATCGACGGGCATTCCCGAAGTGGGGGGGCGCTATGCCGAAGCCGCGCTGTTGGCGGGCAAGCATGTGGGCATCGCCACGAAGGAGACCGAGTCCGTTGTGGGGCCTTACCTGACTCGCCTGGCGCAACGCCATGATCGCCTCTTCACACCGATGGATGGGGACCAGCCAAGCCTGCTGATCGGGCTCGTCACCTGGGCCCGTACGCTGGGCTTCGAGATCATTGCCGCGGGCAAGAGCAGCGAATACGACTTCGTCTGGGACGAGGCGGCCGGCAGCGTGCTTTGCAATGGCGTTTCCTACCCGGCGCCCGGTCTGGCCGAGCTGTGGGAGCTGCCCGAGGGCGCGGAGCGTGAGGCTGTCGAGGCCCGTGGCAAGGCCCTGGCCGCCATCCCGCAGATATCCGTGCCCGACCTGTGCGAGATGGTCAACGTGGCCAATGCCACCGGGCTCGGCCCCGACCTCCCGGAGTTCCATGCCATGGTGCTGAGAACCGGCGAGGTGCCGACCCTGCTCGACCTCGAGACGCACGGTGGGGTGTTACGTGGCAACGAGCGCCTCGAGGTATTCAACTGCCTGCGCCGCCCGGACGAGATCAGCTTCGCCGGCGGTGTGTTCATCGTCGTGCGCTGCGAGGATCCTCACGTGTGGTCGCTGTTGCGTGACAAGGGGCACATTCTCAGCCGCAGCGGCAACTGCGCGATGATCTACCTGCCGCGCCATTTGCTTGGCCTGGAAGCGCCGATCTCGCTGCTCGATGCGGTGCTGAACGGCAGGACCTCCGGCGGTGGCCAGGCGACCACGCCAAAGTTCGATCTGACCGCCCGTGCCACCCAGGCGATCCCTGCCGGCCAGCGGTTGGAGATGCGCGGTCATCACCGTCATATCGAGGGCCTGCGGCCCGAGATTCATCCGGCCGCGGCGCTCTCGCCCGAGGCCAAGGTGCCTTTCTATCTGCTTCCCGGGGCGGAAGTCGTTCGCGACATCGCCCCCAACCAGCCGATCACGCTGGCGGACGTCGCCTTGCCCGATTCGCGACTCCACCAACTGCGTCAGGAGCAGGATCGGTTGTTCCATGGGCAGGATGCCACCTCAACGCTGCGTGAAAGCGTCGACAGCACGCTTGACTGAACTCGCTCATCCGACCGGAACCGCACGCATAACAATTATGTAAAGGAGAACGACATGCTCACCAAGAAAACACTGAAAACCGCTACTCTGGGCCTGGCCCTGGTTGGCGTAGCCATGGGCGCCAGCGCCAATGAAGTGGCCGACTATCCCAGCAAACCGATCCAGTTCCTGGTGGCGGCCGGCGCCGGCGGTGGCGTCGACAACTTCGCACGCGTGGTACGGCCGATGTTCGAGGAGGCGGTAGGCGGGGCGCGCATCACCGTCGTCAACCTGCCCTCGGCCTCGGGAGCCCTGGCTCACCAGCGGACTGCCAACGGGGCACCGGATGGTCACACCCTGGACTTCGCTTCCACCACCTACGTGACCTCCCTGGCCGCAGGGCAGAATCCGATCGGCCTGGATCAGCTCACGCCCGTCGCACGCATGCAGTCGGATGTCATGGCGCTGTTCGTCAATCCGGAGCGCTATCCCGATTTCGAGTCGTTCCTGGAGTACGCCCAAGAGAACCCGGGCAAGGTGACGGTAGGTGGCACGCACACGGCCAGCCCGGATCATGTGGCTTTCCTGTCGCTGCGTGACGCATCCGGCCTGGACATGAACTTCATTCCCTATGACAGCACCGGCAACGCCACGGCCAATGTGCTGGGCGGCAACATCGACGCCACCACCACCTCGCTCAGCCCGCTGCTGAGTTATATCGAGGCGGGCCAGATGATGCCGATCCTGATCTTCAGCGAGGAGCGCCTGGACCACTACCCTGACGTGCCCACCACCGTGGAACACGGCTGGGACCTGACCGATGGCAACGACCGGGCGGTTTTCGTCCATGCAGACACCCCGGCTGAGCTCGTCCAGCACCTCGAAGGTGTGTTCCAGCAGATCTTCGCTTCAGAGGAATACCAGGCTTATGCCGAGCGTGTGAACCTCGATTATCGCGAGGGTTGGATGGGCGGCGAAGAGTACCGCCAGCGGCTCGAGAACAACTACGAGCTCTATTCGCGCCTGCTGCAGAACGGCAACTGATACGTCCCGAACAGGCACCGGTGGGGGCGTGACCCGCTCCCACTTTCATTCACCGCTTGAGCCAGTCTTAGGCTCCATACGAAAACTGTCTGCGCTCGCCCATACAGCGTTAAAAATCGGCTCAAAGTACTCATTTACACCCCCGTAAACTCCGTCTTTTCGCCGATTTTTGCCTTGTCTGGCCATCGCTCGCCGACTTTTCGTACAAAGCCTAGGCCGGTCACGCGACGTTCCCTGCGGGGGCCATTATGCAAGCCAGGATCTATATTTTCGCGGTGGCGGTCATTCTGCTCGCCCTGGCCAGCCTGCCGCTCACGCTTCAGTTCCCCAGCTCGGCGCAGGTTTCCACCTTCATCGGGCCGCGGGTCTGGCCGCTTCTTCTTACCGTCCTGTTGCTGCTCTTTGGTGGCGCCTTGTTGGTGATGACCTGGCGGGATGGGCGCCGTCGAGCACAGCAGCCTTTACAGGACGGCATCGTACAGCACGCCATTTCACCAGATGACCTCCCGACCGGGGCAAGTGAGAGCGATACGGGGGAAGCCCCGGCGCGGACGCTCTCGCTCGCGGCCACGCGGCACTGGTGGCTGATGGCGGCCACCGTGGGTTACACCCTGCTGATGTCAATCATCGGCTTCGTCGCCGCCAGTGCGATCTTCACCTTGTTGTGCACGCTGCTGCTGGGCGCGCGCTCGTGGCTGGTCATCGTCATCACTGTCGTGGTGGCGGTGGTGCTCATGCAGGGAGTCTTCGTGACCCTGCTCGGCATCCCCCTGCCGTGAGCCCGCCCTGATGACACCTCTATCGACTTGCTCCGGGAGTTGACGATGGAACATTTTCTCGGCGGGTTGGCCGTGGTGCTGCAGCCACTCAACCTGCTATTGCTGACCTCTGCGGTATTCATCGGCTTCATCGGCGGTGCGCTGCCGGGTATCAGTGGCGTGATCCTGGTGGTTATCCTGCTGCCGGTTACCTATGGCATGGAGCCCACCACGGCGTTCATGCTGCTGACCGCAATCTATGGCGCGACGGTGTTCTCGGGTCTGATCACGGCGATCCTGTACCGTGCGCCCGGTACGCCGGAATCGGTGATGACCGCCTTCGACGGCTATCCGATGACCCAGCAGGGGCAGGCCGGCAAGGCGCTGGGTATCGGCGTGCTGAGCTCTGCCATCGGCGGTCTCGTCGGTACCGTGGCATTGATCGTGTTCACGCCGATTCTGGCCACCATGGCGCTGCGCTTCTCGTCACCTGAGTATTTTGCCCTCGCCATCCTCGGCCTGACGGTGGTGGCCTCACTGGGCGGCCGGCTGATCTACGGACTCATCGGGGCGACTCTCGGCCTATTGATCGCCACGGTAGGCACCGATCCGCTCACCGGTACCAGCCGCTATACCTTCGGCAATCTCAATCTTGCCGAGGGTGTCGGCCTGATCCCGATGATCGTGGGGCTGTTCGCCATCTCCGAGGTAATGAAGCGTGCCCTCGACCAGGACAGCCATCAGCCGCTGAAGAAGGTCAAGGTGAAGATCTTCGATCTGCCCATTCTGCGCCAGATCGGCGGTACGCTGACGCGCTCCTCGTTCATCGGCGTGATCACCGGCATTCTGCCTGGTATCGGGGCCAGCACCGCGGCCATGGTCAGTTACAGCGAGGCGGTGCGCTGGTCCAAGCACCCGGAGAAATTCGGCAAGGGGGCGCCTGAAGGGGTGGCCGCGCCGGAGTCGGCCAACAATGCCGCTGCCATGGGAGCGCTGGTGCCATTGTTCGCCCTCGGCATTCCGGGCAGCGGCACCACGGCGGTGATCCTCGGCGCCTTCATCATGCATGGGTTGCAACCCGGCCCGATGTTCATGATCACCAGCAGCGATCTGATCTATGCCGTATTTGCCGGGCTGTTCATCGTCAACTTCATGATCCTGCTGTTCTCCAAGCCGTTCATCGCGCTGTTCACCAAGCTGCTCAACGTGCCCTATTCGGCGCTGGGCCCGCTGATCGTCATGTGCTGCATCGTGGGGACCTACTCAGTGCGCACCTCGATGTTCGACGTGTGGCTCATGCTCGGTTTCGGTGTGCTCGGCTATCTATTGGAAAAACTCCGCTTTCCGCTGGTGTCGATCATTCTGGGCCTGGTGCTCGGCCCGATTGCCGAGAGCGAACTGCGCCGCACGCTCTCCATGTCCCAGGGCGACCTGTCGATTCTCTTTACGCGGCCTATCAGCGCCACTCTGTTGGCCATCGCCTTCCTGCTGCTTGCCATGGCCATCGTCGCCCCCCTGATGAAGCGCCTGCGCAACCGGGCCGCTTCCAACTCGTCACCTGAACAGCGGAGTCATTCATGACCATCGTACTGGGCGCCATCGCCGACGACTTCACCGGTGCCACGGACCTTGCCAACAATCTGGTGCGCAGCGGCATGCGCTGCCTGCAAGTGATCGGTGTACCCGGCACCGATCTCGATGTGAGCGAGGTCGACGCCGTGGTGGTGGCGCTCAAATCGCGCTCCTGCCCGGCCGACGAGGCCGTGGCCGATTCGCTGGCGGCGCTGGCGTGGCTGCAGGCACAAGGTGCCCAGCAGTTTTTCTTCAAGTACTGCTCCACCTTCGACTCCACCGCGCGTGGCAATATCGGCCCGGTGGCCGATGCGCTGATGGAGCGGCTGGGTGTGACGCAGACGGTCATGGTGCCGGCATTCCCGGTGAATGGCCGTACCGTCTATCAGGGGCATCTGTTCGTCGGCGATCGACTGCTCAACGACAGCGGCATGCAGCACCATCCGCTCACGCCCATGACGGATGCCGACCTGGTGCGGGTACTCGCTTCCCAGACCCCCCATCCGGTTGGGCTGGTGCCGCGCCCGGTTCTCGATCAAGGGGCCGAGACGACCCGGCAGCACCTGGCGGCATTGGCTGAGCAGGGCGTGCGCCACGTGATCTGTGACACCCTCGATGAGCATGACCTGGACGTGCTGGCAGAGGCCTGCGAGGCGATGCCGCTGGTGACCGGCGGCTCGGGCCTGGGCCAGGCACTGCCTGACCGTTATCGCCGCTTGGGCTGGCTGGACGAGATCGCCGAGCCGGGCCGGTTGCAGCCGGCCAGCGGCAGTGCCTTGGTGCTCTCCGGCAGCTGTTCCAGAGCGACGCTCGCTCAGGTGGCGCACTTTCTGAAGCGCCACCCCGGTTTCTCTCTCGACCCGCTGGCCTTGGCCGAGAGCGATGCGCAGTTGCAAGCGGCACTCGATTTCGCTCGCGAGGCCCTGAAGAGCGGCGGGCCGGTCCTGGTCTACGCCTCTGCCGATCCGGAGAAGGTGAAAGCCGCCCAGGCCAGGCTTGGCGTAGAGCGTGCGGGCCAGCTCGTCGAGCGTGCGCTGGGCCAACTGGCAGCGACCCTGGTGAGCGAGGGAGTAGGCCGGCTCGTAGTGGCCGGAGGCGAGACCTCGGGGGCGGTGGTGTCGGCGCTGGGCATCGAGACCCTGCGCATCGGTGAGCAGATCGACCCCGGTGTGCCCTGGACCCAGGCGCCGCTGGCAGGGCGCGAGGCGCCGCTGTCGCTGGCGCTGAAATCGGGCAACTTTGGGGGTGTCGACTTCTTCACGCGGGCCTTCGAGGTGCTGCCATGAGCGTTCATGAGGAAAACGCACTGCGCGAGCAGATATCCATCCTGGGCAAGTCGCTGTTCGACCGTGGCCTGACCATGGGCTCCAGCGGCAACATCAGTGTGCGCCTGGACGATGGCGGCTGGTTGATGACACCGACCAACGCCTGTTTGGGGCGCCTCGACCCTGCGCGTATCTCGCGGCTCGATGGTCAGGGCCAGTGGCTGGACGGCGACAAACCCACCAAGGAGCAGTTCCTGCACATGGCAATGTATGCCGAGCGCCCCCAGTCTGGCGCCATCGTGCATCTGCACTCGACCCATTCGGTGGCGGTGTCGTGCCTGCCGGGGATCGACCACTGCGACTGCATTCCGCCGCTCACCGCCTACTACGTGATGCGGGTCGGCAAGCTGCCGCTGGTGCCCTATCACGTACCGGGTGACCCCAAGCTGGGCGATGCCGTGCGTGGCTTGGCAGGCAAACACAGTGCCGTGCTGCTGGCCAATCATGGCCCGGTGGTGGCGGGCAAGAACCTGGAAGCGGCGGTGTACGCCACCGAGGAGCTGGAGGAGACCGCCAAGCTCTTCCTGCTGCTGCGCGGGGAAAACCCTCGCGCCCTCAGCGAGGAGCAGGTGGCCGAACTGCAGCGACGTTTTCCTGCCTGAGTCCGAGCTCGCCTTGTCATGTCAACGCCGCCCTGGCTAGCCAGGGCGGCGTTCATCGTCGCGATGAATCGTTCGCTCAGCGAATTACGAAACCGCGGCCGACCGGGTCACGTGCGTCGATCAGCCACTTGGCGTAGCCGATCAGCTCGGCGGTGCCCTGTACGCTGGGGCGGATGGCCCGGTAGCCGCCAATTTCCGTCTCGCCAAGAATCTCCCCGGTGAAGCGGCCGCTGCCGAGCAGGCCCTCGGAGTGGATGGGGCGACCCACTTCCAGCTCGTTGCGGGCATGGAACATGGCCATCATCGCACTGGTGCCGGTGCCGCCGGGCGAGCGGTCTAGCTTGCCGTCGGAGAACACGTGCACGTTGCGGTAGAGCGAATCCGACTGTGAGCCCTCGTGCCAGAAGGTGACGAAATTCAAGCCGTTTATGTGCGGGTGAGTCGGGTGACGAATCTCCATGCGGGCGTTGAGCTCGGCCTTCACGGCCTGGCCGGCATGGGAGAAGTAGCTGCCGTTTTCCGGGCAGATGGGCTGCTTGTCGGAAGGTACCCGAATGATGGCGAAGAAGTTGCCGCCGAACACCAGGTCGGCCTTGAGCGTGCCGAGGCCGGGCACTTCGACGGGGATATCCTGCTGCATGACGAAGGCGGGCACGTTCTCGAAACGTGTCCAGTGCACCTTGTCGGCGTCGGCCTTCACTTCGGAGACCACGGTGCCGGCGGTGGTCTCGAAGCGGATGCGGGTGAGGCCGTCTTCCCGGGGCGGTGGCGCCAGGCGGTGGGCGACCATGGCCATGGAAAGCGCAATGGTGCCGTGGCCGCACATGTCGACGAACTGCTCGCCGTCGATCCACAGCATGCCGGCGTCGTGATCGGCATCGGAGGGTGGAGTGAGAAACACGCCGAACATGTGCTGGTGGCCGCGCGGTTCGCGCATCAAGCTGGTTCGCACGTGGTCGTGATGCTGCTGGAGATAATGGCGCTTGTCGAGGATGTCGCCGCCGAAGGGATAGGGAATACCGCCATGCACGATACAGGTCGGCTCGCCTTCGGTATGGGTATAGATCACGTCGAGGAACTGCTGATTGTTCATTGGGATTTCCTGTGGCTCTGGCGTTGGGGGTTGGTTACGCAGGGCGCGGCTAGAGGCCGAGCCAGCGGGGTACGCTCATGACGATGCCTTCCGGCCAGACGATCACGGCTAGCAGCACGAACAGCATCACGGCGATGAAAGGCAAGTTGGCGTAGGTGATGCGAATCACATCGACTTTGGAGATCACGCTGGTGATGAATAGCGCGGCGCCCACAGGGGGTGTCTGCTGGCCGATGCCCCAGCACAGGATCACCACCATGGCGAACTGCAGAGGGTCGATGCCGAGCAGTTGCACACTGGGCAGAAACAGCGGCACCACGATGAACATCATGGCGATCCCATCGAGAAAGGTGCCAGCAAGGATCAGCACCAGGCTCAGAATGAGTAGGAACCCGATCGGACCCATGTCGAGGGCTGCGATAGGACCGAGGATCAACTCACCAAGGCTCTGATAGGTGAAGGTGTAGCCCAGGGTGTGCGCCGCGGCTGTCACGAACATCACTGCCCCGGTGAGCACGGCACTTTCCACCAGCGCGAGATAGAGGGCGCGTAGCGAAAGCGAGCGGTAGAACAGTGTGCCGGCCAGCACGCCGTAGGCGACCGCTATTGCAGAGGCTTCAGTGGGCGTAAAGATGCCGCCCAGGATGCCGCCCAGAATGATGATCGGCATCATCAGGGCCGGCAGGGCGCCGACGAAGGCACGGCTCAGTTCGCTCAGCGAGAAAGCGGACTCGATGGGATACTCGCGCTTCACCGAGATCCACCAGGCCATCAGGATCAGGCCGAGGGCGGTGAGTGCCCCAGCGACCAGGCCGGCAGCGAACAGTGCGCCGGTTGAAAGACCCATGTAGGCGCTCAGCAGGACCATGGGCACGCTGGGTGGGATGATGATCCCGATGGTGGAGGACGAGGCCGTGACCGCAGCGGTAAAGGAGGCCGAATAGCCACGCTTGATCATCTGCGGAATCATGACGCCGCCTACGGCTGCGGTATCGGACATCGAGGTGCCGCTCATGCCGGCAAAGAACATCGAGGTCAGGATGTTTACCGCGGCTAGACCGCCGCGAATGGCACCGACCAGGGCACGGGCGAGATCGATCAGGCGTGCAGAGATGCCGCTGTGATTCATGATCTGGCCGGCCAGAATGAACAGCGGGACCGCCAGCAGCGGGAATGACTCGGTCCCACGGTAGAGCCGCTGCACCAGAACCAGCATGTCGACACCGGAGAAAGCCAGCACGGCGATCGAGACAAGGGTCAGCGCAAAGGCAATCGGCATGGCCAGTCCGATCAGGATGAGCAGGGCGAGAAGGATCGCAAGCAGGATCATCAGATACTCTCCTCCAGTGCGGCTTGCCGAGAGGCTTCATAGGGCGGCACCTTGGCCTTGACGGCGGCAATGCACTGGCGAATCAGCTCCAGTAGCATGCCCACGCCCGAGATGGGCACGGCGATATAGAACAGCCACTGGGGGGCACCCAGCATCAGAGTGGTGCGGTGGGAGAAGGTGAGGGTCTGTTCAAGGCCCCACACCACCATGACCACGCAGACCACACCGATGAGCGCCTGATTGAGGAAGAACAGAACCCATTGGCCGCGGGCGGGCAGGCATGCGGCCACCACGTCGATGCGCAGATGGGCACCCTTGCGCAGTGCCAGGTAACCGCAGAAGAAGGTCACGTAGACCAGCAGGCCCACCAGTACTTCAGCACTCCAGGACAGCGAGGCATTGAGTACGTAGCGCGCAATCACGGCAGCCAGGGCGAGCAGGGTGATGGCAGACAACAGCAGTGCCGCGACCGCTTCGAAAAAACGATCAAGCATGGGAGGCTCCTGCAGGGAAGAGGCGGGCCAGGGCAGCCCGCCGGGCTGACGGTGAGGCTCAGGGATGCTCGGCGATGCGCTGTACCAGCTCGCGCGCTTCGTCCGACATGCCCTGGGTGAAGCGCTCCCACAGTGGCTGGGACGCTTCGATGAAGGCATCGAGATCGACTTCGTTGACCTGCATGCCATTCTGCTCGACCAGTTCGATGACGCTCTGGTCGGCGCGCTCGCCGAAGTCGACGGTGGCGTCGAAGGCCTTTTGCCCCCCTTCCAGCAGCGCCTGCTGTACCTCGTCGGAAAGGTCCTGGAAACGCGCTTCGTTCATCAGCAGGAAGCCCACGGTATAGACGTGACCCGACAGCGAGAGATAATCCTGCACTTCATAGAAGCGGCTGGCTTCGACCTCGACCAACGGGTTCTCCTGGCCGTCGAAAACGCGTGTCTGGAGCGCAGAATAGAGCTCCGGATAGGGCAATGGTGAGGCGTTGGCACCATAGGCGTTGAACATTTCCACCCGCTGGCGGCTTTCCGGGGTGCGAATACGTAAGCCACTCAAGTCTTCAGGTGTGGCGATGGGACGGCGATTGTTGGTGATATGACGAAACCCACCCTCGTAGAAGCCAATGACTCGATAATTCTGTCCCTGGAGCTGTTCCTTGATGGTGTCGCCTATCTCGCCCAGGAACACGTTTCTCACATGCTCTCTATCGCGAAACAGGTAGGGCAGCGAGAGGATACCCAGGTCTTCGTCGATGGTGGTGATCGGCGTTTCGATGGTGGCGATGTCGATCGTGCGAGTATCGAGGGACTCGATGTTGCTGATCTGATCGCCCAGGGAGCCTGAGTGGAAGAGTCGCACCTCGACGCTGTCACCCGTGGCTTCGGCTACGTGGCTGGCGAGTGCATTGAGGCCGGTCATCTGAATGCCCTGCTGGCTGCCTATCGTGGCGGCACGCAGTTCGAGCTCGGCGGCCGTTGCGGAACCGGCAGTACCGAAACTCACTGCCATGACTGTCAAGAGGTAGGGAAGTTTGCGTTTCATGGTGACGCTCCAGAAGTTGTTGTGTAAGGGAGTCGTGTCACTGACGTGAACGAACACGTGCCTCTAGAGTAGGGCCGCGGGGTGCCCGCTTATAGAAGAAAACGGACAAGAAAGAGAATGTTTCAGACGTGCTTTGTGGGTTGAATTGTGCTCAGGAAGCCTGAGCACTGGCCTGGCTGCTCAGTCCCTTGAGGCGAGACTGCTTGGGGCTGCAGGTGTAATGGGCCTGGAAGTCCCGCGCCAGGTGGGATGCATCGGAAAAGCCGCACTCGGCAGCGATCTCGGCGATCGAACTGTCGGTATGTTGCAGCAGCCACTCGGCGTAGCGCAGGCGCATGGTCTTGAAGTAGCGCATGGGAGTGGTGCCCATTTCCTGCTGGAACAGCCTGTCGAGTTGGCGTGGGCTGAGATTGATGCGCTTGGCCAGGGCCTGGCTGTCCAGGCGTGTGTTGAGCGATTGCTCCATGGTCAACACAGCGACCCTTACCCGCTCGTCGCGTATATCCTGAATGGCCTCGAAGAAGTGAGTCTGTGGCGAGTTTGAGGTGCGCATCCCATTCAGCATCATATGGCGAATTGCCTGCTGAGCCTTGTCTGGCCCACACTCACGGCGAATGAGATGTAGCGCCATGTCGGTCGCCCCCGAGGAGCCGGCGCAGGTGATGACACGCACCGATTCGAGGAATAGTCGATCGGGAGTGGCATCGATATGGGGAAATTGCTGACGGAAGTCGTTGATGACGTTCCAATGAACGCATACCCGCTGGCCCTTTAACAGGCCAGCCCGGGCGATGGCAAAGGTGCCGGTGCAAACTCCTACCAGCTTGACTCCTTGACGATAGGCATCTTTGAGATAGTGGCTGAGAGCTTTGTCTTCATGAGGGTCGAGATAGTTGTTGCCACCGCAGACAGCAATGTGAGTGAAAAGGTTCGGGTCGCGATAGGTCGTTTGCGGATGGACTTCCAGCCCACAGCTCGAGATGACAGGCCCTGGTCCCATGATATTCCAACTACAGTGAATCTGTCGGCTGCGGCCCCCTTTGTCAGCCGCTAGCCGCAAGGAGTCGATGAAACCGGCAAAGGCGTTTAACGTGAACAGGGGCAATAGAATAAAGCCGACGCGCAGCGGGGGATCCTGTGACGGTAACATGGCGATGTCTTATGTAGAGGCGGGTAGCGTTACCGAGCAGTATGCGCTGGCAATGAAAGATCTTCGAGTCCGACTAGTCGCAGCAACAGGACCGCACCCAACGAGGAAAGGCGATGCGTGGCTATCATCGCTCTGCCCTTGATGGCAGAAAGGAGGGAACATAATGTCGTATCGCAAGATTTTAGTGATGGCTGCGGGCCTGTCGCTCCTGGCCGGTTGCCAGGCACAGCAGGAGCCGGACGATAGGACCGCGGTGACGCATGAGCCCGTCGAGGCGCACTTCGTGGAGTCCGACTGCCCGGAGGAGCAGTGCGCCGAGGTGGAGGTGAGGGCACTGCACTTCCCCGGCTCGCCAGAGCTGAGTGAAACGCTGCGCGCAAGGCTGCTGGCGATGGGGCAGGGCATAACCGATGGCGAGACCGAGTGGCCGCGGGACTCATGGGAAGCCTATGCCGAGGCTTTCTTCGCGCTGGCCAGAGAGGATCGGCAGTATGCCCCGCCACATGCCGCCAGCCAGGCCTCGCTCGAAGCGAAGGTGCTGGCCCGCCATCACGATCTGCTGGTCATCGAACTCGGCAGCTATGTCTACCATGCCGGGCAAGCCCACGGCATGCCGCTGACCGAGTTCATGGTCATCGATGAACGTTTGGGCAGCGAGGTTACGCTCGACGACATGCTGCTCGACGGCCAGGCTCCGGCCTTCCAGGAGGCTCTGGCCCGGGCCCATGAGCGTTGGCTGAGAGATCAGGAACTGGACGAGGCGTTCGCCGCCAGTTGGCCATTTCATCCAAGCCAGAACGTGGCGCCACTCGAAACCGACTGGGTGGTGAAGTACAACGTCTATGAGATCACCCCCTACGCCCTTGGTCAGCCGGAACTGAGTATTCCGCTGGCTGAGCTGGAAGGTATCGCCAAGCCGCGCTATCTGGGGCAAGAATAGGCCTCGGTAGGACACGAAAACATCGCAGGGAAACGACATGGCCTCCATTCGCCGTGAGCTGGTGGCGTTGATCGAGCGCGGCGCGATCCCGCGTGAGCAGGTGGCGCGGGCGGTTGCGCTTTCCGGGCTGCACCCTTCGGGGCGGGCCTGGGGGGTGTTCCTGGACCGACTGCTGCTGTGGCTGGGTGCGCTGGCGCTGGTCTTCGGCGTACTGTTCCTGGTGGCGTACAACTGGGCCGAGATGGGTCGGTTGATGCGCTTTGGGTTGGTGCAGGCGGCGCTGTTGGTGGCCATCGCGGTGTACGTTTGGGCCGAGGTGCGCGGTGCCGCCAGCGATCTCGTACCGCGGGTCGCGCTGATGGCGGCTGCGCTGCTGCTTGGGGTGCTGCTGGCGCTGGTCGGCCAGGTGTACCAGACCGGCGCCGACCCATGGCAGCTGTTCTTCGTCTGGGCCGTACTGATGCTGCCCTGGGCGCTGGTGGCGCGCTTCGATGCGCTGTGGCTCCTGTGGCTGGGGCTGCTCAACCTCTCACTTGCGCTCTATTTCCGCACCTGGGGCGGGCTCTTCGGCCTGTTCAGCGGCGATACGGGCGCCTTGTGGGGACTCTTCATTCTCAACACGCTGGCGCTCGCGGTATGGGAGCTGGGCGCACGACGCTGGCGTTGGCTGTCGCGGGGATGGCCCGTGCAGCTGTTGGCGCTGGGCGGCGGCGTACCGCTCACGTTGCTGATGATGAGCTGGGTCGTCGCTGAGCGTTTGGCATTTTCCCCAGTGCTGCCGGTTTATCTGCTGTGGCTGGTGGCGCTCTACGTCGTCTATCGCCACTGGCGGCCTGATTTGTTCATGCTGGCGGGCGGCTGCCTGTCGATCATCGTCGTGGTCACGCTGCTGCTGGGTCGGCATCTGCTGTGGCAGGGCGGCGCGGAGAGCTTTCTGGTGCTCTCCATGGCGGTACTGGCGATGGGAGCCGCGGCAGTGTTCTGGCTCAAGCGGCTGCACCGGGAGATGTCGTCATGAGCCGTTCGCTGGAGAATAAGCTCATCGAAAGTGGGATTGCCGTATCCCAGCCCGGCGTCGCAGCGCCAATCGAAACGCCCTGGTTCGTGCGTGCCATTCAGGCGTTCTCGGGTTGGCTGGCAGCGCTGTTCCTGCTCGGCTTCATCGGCATGGGCGCGGTGTTCCTGCTCGACAGCAGCGTCGCCTCGGCCATCTTGGGCCTGATGCTGATTGGCGGATCTTATGTGCTGCTGCGACAAGCGCAAAGCGACTTTCTGGAGCATCTGGCCCTGGCCGCGAGCCTGGCGGGGCAGATGTTGGTGGCCTGGGCGCTGGCCTCAGTGCTGGGCACTACGCTGGGGTGGGATAGTGCTGGGCTGTGGTGGGCGCTGCTAGCACTTCAGGTCGTGCTGGCCCTGATCATGCCGAGCCTGACTCACCGTACCTTTTCCGCCTTCGCCGCGTGCCTGGCGTTCTATCTGGCCATGGTCGAAACCGCTTCCGCCCCTACGATGGCCGGCGGGCTGGTGCTGCTGGGGCTGACCGCCTTGTGGCTGAACGAGTTTCGTTGGCCGGCCCATGTCCGCCAGTTGGAGGCGCTGGGCTATGGCCTGCTGTTGGGATTATTGGCGATACAGTCGGTCGGCTACTTCGGTCAGTCCTTGCTGTTGGGGCGCTACTTCGTGGGCAGCGGGCTCGACTGGCTGGAGCCCTGGGCCGGGGATGCCCTGGGCCTGCTGGCGCTATTGCTGCTGCTTCGGCTTCTCTTTCGGCGCCATGCCCATGGGGCCGAACCGGGCATGCGGGTTGCCGCTTATACCGCCGTGCTGCTGCTGGCGCTGCTCTCGCTGCAGGCGCATGGCCTAAGTCATGGCGCAGTGGTGGTCGCGCTGGGCTTTGCCATCGGCCATCGCGGGGTCATGGGGTTCGGCGGGTTGTTGCTGTTGCTCTCCATCACCAGCTATTACTACTGGCTTGATGTCACCCTGCTGGCCAAGGCCATGACGCTGTTCACGCTCGGCCTGCTGTTGCTGGCGATACGCTGGGCGCTGCAACGCCGCTGGCGCACCGGGGCAAGCGTCGCGGTAGAGGAGAGGGCGGACGCATGAAGTCGGCTATCAGATGGAACCTGGTCGTGGTGGTTGCCGCCACGGCGCTGAGCCTGACCGTAGTCAACCTGGCCATATTGGGCAAGGAGCGTCATCTGGCGCAGGGCGAGGCGGTATTTCTCGAACTGGCACCGGTGGATCCGCGCTCGCTGATGCAGGGCGACTACATGGCGCTGAACTTCGATATCGCCAATCGTATTCGCGACACGCTGTACCAACGGCGCCTCGCGGATGACGAGCCGCATGCTGCCGACGGCTACGTCATCGTGCGTCTCGACGACCGTGGTGTGGCCCACTTCCAGCGTTTGGGGGCTGCGGAGGAGTCGCTGGAGGCCGACGAGCGGCGCCTGCGCTATCGGCTACGCAACGGCCAGGTACGCTTCGCCACCGATGCCTTCTTCTTTCAGGAAGGCCATGCCGAACGCTACGAGCCCGCCCGCTACGGCCAGTTCCGCGTGAACGAGCGCGGCGAGCCCCTGCTGGTTTCACTGCACGGCGACGAGCTGGAGCTGTTGGGGGATATGGAGAGATAGAAGCACTTGGAGAGATATCGACCCGAATCAAGAACCAAGCGAAGGAAGGTAAGTATGCACGGCCCGAACCCCGCGAACCCGCACCCCATGGAAGGGTTCCCTCAGGTGTGCTTCATCAAGAGCGTGGTCAAGAATCCGAATATCATCGTCGGCGACTACACCTATTACGACGACCCGGAAGATTCGGAGAACTTCGAACGCAACGTGCTTTACCACTATCCGTTCATCGGCGACAAACTCATCATCGGCAAGTTCTGCGCCATCGCCCGAGGCGTCAAGTTCATCATGAATGGGGCAAACCACAAGCTCTCCGGTGTCTCCACCTATCCGTTCCAGATCTTCGGCAACGGCTGGGAGAAGGTGATGCCGGCGGCGAGCGAGCTTCCCTACAAGGGCGATACGGTCATCGGCCATGACGTGTGGATCGGCTATGACGCGCTCATCATGCCCGGCGTGCAGATCGGCAACGGTGCCATCGTCTCTTCTCGTTCGGTGGTGGTGAGCGACGTGCCGCCCTATACGATTGTAGGAGGCAACCCTGCCCGCCCGATCAGACAGCGCTTTTCGCCGGAAGAGGTCGAAACCTTGCAGGCCATTGCCTGGTGGGACTGGCCGGTGGAAGAGATCACACGGCATCTGACTCTGATCGTGGCGGGGGATGTGGAGGCCTTGCGATCTTCACTTGGGACTCGTCGTTGAGCAGCGTTTCGAAGCCTTTCTCGAGGATGCCATCCGGGGGGCTCGCGGTGCGTGTCGTCGTTCATGGGATGACCTCGATGTGCTTGTCATGTGGGCCGGCAAGTGCCGGCCCGTGATGTCAGGTGGTGTCAGGCCAAGTGGTGTCAGGCCAGGTGATGCACTTCCTGCTGGCCATACACCGGCGTCGGGATGCCTTCCATGCGCGCCTTGAGCTGCAGCGCCAGGTAGTGGGAGTAGTGGCGCGACTGGTGCAGGTTGCCGCCGTGGAACCACAGCGCCTGCTGCTGGGTGGGCTTCCACATGTTGCGCAGCTCACCCTCCCAGGGGCCGGGGTCCTTGGTCGTGTCGGAGCCGAGCCCCCAGCACTTGCCGACCCTGTCGGCCACCTCCTGGGAGATGATGCGCGCCGCCCAGCCGTTCATGGAGCCGTAGCCGGTGGCGTAGACGATCAGGTCGGCGGGCAGTTCGGAGCCGTCGCTGAGCGTCACCGAGCGCGGGTTGATGCGTTCGATGCCCACGCCGCTGCGCAGCTTGATGTCGCCGTTGGCCACCAGATCGCAGGCACCGACGTCGATGTAGTAGCCGGAGCCGCGGCGTAGGTACTTGAGGAACAGCCCGGAGTCGTCGTCGCCGAAGTCGAGCATGAAGCCGGCGTCCTCCAGCTTCTTGTAGAACTCGGCATCGCGTTCGCGGATCCGATTGAAGGCGGGGCGCTGGAAGTCGGGCAGCAGCTTGTAGGGGATCGAGGCGAAGATCAGGTCGGCCTTGTCGTGGGTGATGCCATTCTTTACCGCTTCCTCGGAGTAGAGCGGGCCGAGGGCGTGTTCCATCAGCGAGTCGGACTTGACGATGTGGGTCGAGGAGCGCTGGATCATGGTCACGTCGGCGTCGTTCTCCCATAGCGCCGCACAGATGTCGTGGGCCGAGTTGTTGGAGCCCACCACGACCACTTTCTTGCCGCGATAGGCATCCGGCCCGGGGTGCTGGCTGGAGTGCTGCTGCTCGCCTTCGAAGGTTTCGGCGCCGGGAAAGTGGGGCACGTTGGGCACGCCCGACATGCCGGTGGCCAGGATCAGCTGCTTGGGCTTGAGTGTGACCTGCTCGCCGTCGCGGTTGACCCGCACCGTCCACTCGCCGCTGGCCTCGTCGTAGCTGGCGCCCTCGCACTCGGTGGAACTCCAGTAGTTGAGCTCCATCACCTTGGTGTACATCTCCAGCCAGTCGCCGATCTTGTCCTTGGGCGCGAACACCGGCCAGTTCTCGGGGAAGGGGATGTAGGGCAGGTGGTCGTACCATACCGGGTCGTGCAGGCACAGCGACTTGTAGCGGTTGCGCCAGGCGTCGCCGGGGCGAGGGTGCTTGTCGAGCACGATGGTGGGGACGTCGAGCTGGCGCAGCCGCGCGGCGAGCCCGATGCCGCCCTGTCCGCCGCCGATGATCACGCAGTAGGGTTGGCGTGTGTAGCCGAGCTCCTGTGCTTCTCGCTGGCGCGATTCGAGCCAGGTCTCGCGGGTCTTGCTGGCGCCGTGTTCGGCCCCCAGAGGCCGCCTGGCACCGCGTGGCTCGGGGTGGTCCTTGAGCTCCTGCATGGTGGTCAGCAGGGTCCAGCATTTGCCGTTCTTCAGACGCAGGTAGCCCTTGCCAAGGGCGACGCCGGTCTCGAAGGTCAGCCAGGCTTCGGTCACGCCGTTGGCCTCGGTGGCCTCGCCATCGAGCTGCCAGTTCGTGGGACGTGCCTCGCTCAGGGTGGCGTTGAGCATCGACTGGATGGCGTCCTTGCCTTCCAGCGTCTTGAGATTCCAGGTGAAGGCGACCAGGTCGCGCCAGTAGCACTCGTCATTGAACAGGGCCATGACCCGTTGGATGTCGCGTTGCTCCAGTGCGCTCTCGAAGTCGCGCAGCCATTGCTGGGCGTGTTGAGTCGGCGTGGGTGTCGTCATCGTTGTTCTCCGCTTGTTGTTAGGGGACGCCCTGTGTCCTGGCAGAAACCGTGCCAGCCGCGGAGTGTGTGCGAGAAACGCTTCCAGACGATTGAAAAGCTTGGTGTTACGAGCGGGTGTTAAGCGAGGGGTAGCGTTAAGTGACCTGTAACGCATGTGACAGCTGTCACGTGACGGAAGCGGCCCGGGCGTTACACCTGTAACCCCCGACCAAGGGCGCAGGTGAAGCCGATTGACTCCTGCCCGGTACGGCATAGGCTGGAAGCAGGCCTGCCACACAACAACAAGGCCCGCCGTCGCCGGAGAGCGGCAAGGCGGCACCGGAGGCAGCGATGCCATTGCGTAACGAGCAACGCCAGCACATCGAGACCCTGATCCGGCTCAGCGAAGGCCAGCCGGCCGACCTGGGCGGCTGCCGGGAAGTGATCCGGCGCTCCTGGGAGCGCTGCGTCGGCGAGTACCGACTCGACCCCGGTCGCCCCCGCCCCGTACGGGTGCTGACTCAACAGGCGCTCAAGGAGCACCGCGAGCCGGTCGACGAACTGCTGCATGTCGCGCGGGCTGGCGTCGATCAGCTCTTCACCCAGATCGCCCCGCTGGGCTATGTGCTGCTGCTCACCGACCGGCAGGGTATCACCGTCGATTTCCGCGGCCAGCGCGAGCGGGAGCCGGCGCTGCGCCGGGCGGGTCTCTACCTCGGTGCCGATTGGGACGAGCGGTATGCGGGCACCTGTGCGGTCGGCACCTGCGTGCACGACGCCCAAGCCATTACCTGCCACCAGAGCGAGCACTTCGATGCCACTCACATCAGCCTGACCTGCACGGCGGCGCCGATCACCGACCCACAGGGGCAGGTCATCGCGGTGCTGGACATCTCCGCGCTGCAGTCGCCGCGCGCCCAGGAGAGCCAGAACTTCGGTCTGCCGCTGGTCACGCTCTATGCGCGGATGATCGAGGACGCCTATTTCCTGCACCGCTATCGCCACTGCCTGATGCTGCGCTTCGACACCGCCCGCGAGTTCGTGCATCTCAATGGCCGCGGGCTGATCGCCATCGAAGAGGACGGCAGCGTGATCGCGGCCAATGGTGCCGGCCGAGCGCTGATCGACGCCCATCTGCGCCGCTGGCCGCCTTGGTCGCCAGGCTGGCAGCCGTCGGTCACCCAGTTGTTCGACGGCGAACTCGGTGAATTGCTAGGCATCCCGAGCGCCAATGACGACGGCATTCGCGCCTTTCGGGCACGCGCCAACGACACCACCTGCTTCGTCACCCTGCTCGAGCCGCGCGGTCGACGCCCGGCCCCACGTGCCTTGCCGCCTTCGCCTGCGCCGGTGCCGGCGCTGGACCGGCTCGCCTCGGACGATCCCGCCATGCATCGCGTACTCAAGCTGGCGCGGCGGCTGCGCAACGAAGAGGTCAGCGTGTTGATCACCGGCGAGACCGGTACCGGCAAGGAGGTGCTGGCTCGGGCGCTGCACGATAGCGGCACGCGTGCCAAGGGGCCCTTCGTGGCGGTGAACTGCGCCGCGATTCCCGAATCGCTGATCGAAAGCGAACTGTTCGGCTACCTGCCCGGCGCCTTTACCGGAGGGCGCAGCAAGGGCATGCGCGGGCTGATCCAGCAGGCCGACGGCGGCACCCTGTTCCTGGATGAGATCGGCGACATGCCGCTGACGCTGCAGACCCGGCTGCTGCGCGTACTGGCTGAGCGTGAAGTGATGCCGCTGGGGGCCGAAAAGGCGCTGCGCATCGATATTCGCGTGATCACCGCCACCCATCGTGACATGAGCGAGCTGATCGCTCGGGGTGGCTTCCGTGAAGACCTCTACTACCGCCTGAACGGCGCCCAACTGCGGCTGCCGGCGCTGCGCGAGCGGGCCGACAAGCACTATGTGATTCGCAGCGTCTACCAGGCGCTTGTTGCCGAGCGCGAGCGAGAGGTGCGTCTGCGCGCCGATGCCATGAGCGCACTGCTGGCCCACGCCTGGCCGGGCAATATCCGCCAGCTCAAGAACGCCCTGGCCTTTGCCCTGGCCACGGCCGAGGGCGACGAGATCACGCTCCACGACCTGCCGGAAGAGTGCCAGGGCCACCTCGGCGCCGCACCGCAGACGTTCGCCGTGCTGCAGGCAGAAGAGCAGGACGGGGGCGAAGCGCTGCATGAACTGCTGCGTTCAACAGGCTGGAACGTCAGTCTCGCCGCGCGGCGACTCGGTGTTTCACGTCCCACCATTTACCGGCGCATGCGCCGCCATGGCCTGGTACCGCCCAACTGGCGCGAGTCCGACTCGAAGCTCGAACGTTAACACGCTATCTTTGTGGCTATTGCGTGCCTTTGCTGCCCAGAACCTAGCGTATTGGAGCTTCCATGAGCCAACAAAACGAGTACCTGCCGCCCAAGGTGTGGAAATGGGAAAAGGCCAGCGGCGGCGAGTTCGCCAACATCAATCGGCCCATCGCCGGCCCCACCCACGACAAGGCATTGCCGGTGGGTAAGCATCCGCTACAGCTCTACTCGCTGGCCACGCCCAACGGGGTGAAGGCCACGGTCATGCTCGAGGAGCTGCTGGCGCTGGGCCACGCAGGCGCCGAGTACGACGCCTGGCCGATCCGCATCGGCGAGGGGGAGCAGTTCGGCAGCGGCTTCGTCGAGGTCAACCCCAACTCCAAGATCCCGGCGCTGATGGACCACAGCACCACACCACCCACCCGGGTGTTCGAGTCGGGTTCGATCCTGCTTTACCTGGCCGAGAAATTTGGCGAGTTGTTGCCCCGCGATCATGCCGGGCGCAGCGAGACGCTGAACTGGCTGTTCTGGCAGATGGGCAGCGCGCCCTACCTGGGGGGCGGCTTCGGTCACTTCTACGCCTACGCGCCGACCAAGATCGAGTACGCCATCGATCGTTTTGCCATGGAGGCCAAACGCCAGCTCGACGTGCTGGATCGTCGCCTGGCCGAGAGCCGTTATCTCGGCGGCGATGACTACACCATCGCCGATATCGCCAACTGGGCCTGGTACGGCCAGCTGGCGTTGAATCGTGTTTACGATGCCGGCGAGTTCCTGCAGGTGCAGGAGTACGAGCACGTGCAGCGCTGGGCCAGGGAGATCGATACTCGGCCGGCGGTGAAGCGCGGGCGCATGGTCAATCGCACCTTCGGCCCGCTTGAGCAGCAGCTGCACGAGCGTCATGACGCCAGCGACTTCGAGACCAATACTCAGGACAAGCGTTAGCCCCGATCCTTTTCTTTCGAGAAAACCATGCAATCAAGACGCCTGGAACGGTGTGATCTGGAAGCCTGCGCGGCGCTCTTCGCGCAGGTGTTCTCCACCGCCCCCTGGAACGAGCCCTGGCATGCAGATGGCGCACTGGCGCGGCTCGAACACTTCTTCGAGTCGCCAGGTGCCGTGGGCGTAGTGGGGTTGGGTGAGAGTGAGGAGCTCGAGGGGTTTCTGCTGGGCAACCTCGAACCGTATCTGGATGGCAAGCTGTTCTACCTGCGGGAGATGTGCGTGGCCACGCATCGCCAGGGGCAAGGTATCGGCTCGCAGCTCTATGGGGTGCTCGAGGAAGCGTTGGCCACCAGAGATGTGCGTGCGGTGTACCTGGCCACGGGGCGGGACATCCCCGCGGCCCGCTTCTATCAGCAGCTCGGCTTTCGCTGCAGCGAAGGGATGGCCTTCTATGCCAAGGGTTTCAGGGGAGACTGAGCGCCTCGTCATCACGCCGCGCGAGACGGTTTTGACATGAGGGCGCGATTGGACTCCCCCGGGGAGCTCTGGCAAGCTGCATGCCCTTTTCAATTCGACAGCTTTTGAACCCGACGGTTTTAGACCCTACAGAGAGATCGCCATGAGCGCCTTGCCGAACTGCCCCGCCTGTCAATCCGAATACACCTACGAAGTGGCCGGCATGTACGCCTGCCCCGAGTGCGGCCACGAATGGTCCGTTCAGGTGGAGAGCGAGGCTGGCGACGGCAAGGTGGTGCGCGACGCCAACGGCAATGAGCTGCAGGACGGCGACAGTGTCACCGTGATCAAGGACCTCAAGGTCAAGGGCACTTCCTCGGTGGTCAAGGTGGGCACCAAGGTGAAGGGCATTCGCCTGGTAGAGGGCGATCACGACATCGACTGCAAGATCGACGGCTTCGGGCCGATGAAGCTGAAGTCGGAGTTCGTCAAGAAGGTGTGAGTATCGAAAGCATTACCGGTCATCTGATGGCACCAAGCCACACTGGCAACGGCCAGACAACCGAAAACAGGCCGAAGCGGGGCCGGGGCTCGGCTCCGCTTTTTTATCGTGGCCGATCAGGTGTGGCTGGGGGCGTCCGAAGCTTCCTGAGCGATCAGTGCATCGGCCAGTGCCCGTGAGGCGAGAGCGAACTCCACGCGTGCTGCGCTGAGTGCACTCAGGTCTTTGCAGGTGCCGTCTTGCTCGAGTCGGTCGAGCTGAATCTTGGCCAGGACCAGACGCTTGCAGAGAACCGCATTGCTTGATGCCTCTCCCCGCTCTTCCGACAGCTCGATCTGTGCATTGAGACTGTTCATGTTTTTCCCTACGTCATGCGATAGCAAAAAGCGCTTCGGCTCTTACGGTCGATCGTCGCTTGTTATGAATATCGTCCAAAACTGGGAAAACTGTAATTTTCGGTACATTCACACGAAATGGCTACCGGCCCGACAGGCGCGGTAGAGGTAAGAAGCTGCTGGCAGGATTACTGAATGGTGGTGACCATGACCGGCGCCACGCCCCGGTTCAGCATGCCGAGTTCGCGTGCCGCGCGCTTGGAGAGATCGATGATCCGCCCTTCGACGAAGGGGCCGCGATCGTTGATCAGGACCTCTACCTCTTGCCCGGTATCGGCCCGGGTGACGATCACCTTGGTACCGAGGGGAAGGCTGGGGTGGGCTGCGGTCAGTGCCTGCTGATCGAAGGGTTCACCGCTGGCCGTGGTGGCGCCCTGGAAGCGGTCGCTGTAGAAGGAGGCGATGCCTTCCTCCTGGACCTCAGGCTCGTGGGCAGAAGCGTGGGCTGCGAATACCGCCAACATCCCTGCCAGGCCACAAGCGAGCAACTTCTTTGGTAGAGCTCCCATGGTTTTACCTCGGGTTGATCGTGTTGGCGGTTATCGCTTCCATCGATGAGGTGCTGGTGAGCGTTATGGATAGTACCCGGCGTGGCACCATGAGGCAACCCACCAATTTCGCACTATTGCATGTTTGCAGAAGAAGGCTGCTTGATGGGCGGTGTTTGGCGATGTTGGCTGAAAGAGACAATTGCAGCACTGTGGCGCTCAGGCTCTCTGCTCCTGGCTGGCCCAGGTTGCGCTGCCGTCCGCCGCATGCAGAAGGCGCAGGTGGGGAACGCTGGCAGTTCGGTTGCGACCTGCTTCCTTGGCCATGTAAAGCCCCTCGTCGGCCTGCTGTACGAGGGTGGCGCGGTTGGCATCACGCACGGGCAGCAGTGAAGCGACGCCGATGCTGACGGTGACATGGGCTGCTACGGGAGAGTCGGGGAAAGGCAGGGCGCGCTCCGTCAGCATGGTATGGATGCGTTCGGCCATGAGGTTGGCGCCTTCGAGTGAGGTATGCGGCATCAGAACGACCATCTCCTCGCCACCATAGCGGGCCACCAGATCGCCAGGCCGAGCGGCGGCGGCCTTCAGTACGCTAGCCACTGCGCGCAGGCAGGTGTCGCCATGCTGATGGCCGTAACTGTCGTTGAAGCGCTTGAAGCAGTCGATGTCGATCATCAGCAGGCCGAGCGGCTGGCGTTCGCGTGCCGCCCGGCGCCACTCCAGCTTGAGTACCCGCTCGAATTCACGACGATTGGCAATGCCCAACAGACCGTCGCTGGCGGCTCGATGGGCGAGCTTGGCGTTGTGGGCCTCGAGGCGTTCGCGCTCGCGCAGCAGTCGAGCTTCTCGGGCACGATAGACCCGCTGCATGGGGATCAGGATCAGCGATACCGCCAGCACCATGCCGCTGGTGAAGGCAATGAGTGCCGTACCGGCGTGGAGTCTCTCGGCGATCTGGGTGTCGAGGAAGTGGGCAAGTGCGGGGAAGAGGCTGGCTTGGTCCGGCACCAGGCCTTGGATGGAGAGTGCGGCATCGAACAGCAGAGCAACCGCCAAGGCCAGGCCGGCTAGGCTGGGGGTATTGATCAGCGGAGACTGTGGCTTCATGCGCATGTTCGTCTCATCCCTGACTGCTGATGAAGGTATCTGTGAACAGGGCTCCGTTACTGCTTCGCTGCGAAAAAAAAAAGGGCCGCAGAGCGGCCCAAGTACGCAGGGAACTAAAGGATAGTGCTAACTCAATCGCAAAGCGTGCCTTCGACCGGTGGAAACCATAAGAGACTCGGCGGATTCCTTCCCGCATCCTGCCATGCCTTGGCAAGGAGCCTCCGGATACGTGGCCTGGATTGCCATTCGGGCCGCAGTATCGCTCTGTCGGTATACTAGCGAAAATAGTGCCATAATTCTTATTATTCATCTATAAACAATGGGTTATGGTTTTTTCTGGAAGGCGGAATACGGGAAGGTTCGGCTTTATGAGTCGACTTTTGCGCCGAAGTGTAGGTATATGGCGACACAAACTGAGCGATGTCATGAAAAAGCAATAAAAACAGCTATTTAAATGTCTCTTTTTGGAGACGGTTGGGCCGGTGTAGCTGGATCGTCAAGCGTCACCTGAGGGTTGACGGCTCGTGGGGGCGAGGGCGGTCGCTGGAAGCGCAATGCAAAGAGATATCGGCTCCATACGCAGGAGACGGGATCTCAAGGTTATGGCATCTTGAGGTTTTCGAACAGGGAGTAGCGAAATGGCGAGTGTCTTTTCCCGCATCATTCAAGGTGAATTGCCGGCTGAGTTCGTCTGGTCCGATGAGCGCTGTGTAGCGATCATGACCCTCAACCCCATGAAGCCAGGTCATCTGCTGGTCATTCCGCGCGAGGAGATCGACCACTGGGATGACATGCCGATAGACTTGAGCGCCCATCTCATGACGGTTTCGCAGAAGCTGGCCAAGGCGCTGAAACGAGCCTTTCCCTGCGAGCGGGTGGGCATGATGATCGTCGGCCTCGAAGTGCCCCATGTGCACCTGCATTTGGTGCCTATCGATGCCATGCAGGATATCCGGGTCGAAGGACTGCCCCAGGCAAGCTCCGAAGAGCTGGCCGAGAATGCCGATCGGATTCGTGGGGCCCTGGTTTGAAATGCGCACCGGGCTTTGTCGAGCGTGTAAGCATTGGCTTACACGCTGCTGCGTCAATGTCTGATACCGCTCCCTGGCCACTGCACTATCATGAATCCTTTGTCTAAGTCCGCCGTGCTTGCGGCGGGCCTTTGCCGGTCCAAGAGGCTGGCTCATGGAGGACAGGGTGCAAGAGATACAGCTGCTGGAGACCCGTCGCCAGTGGTACGCCGCTTACATTGATGGCAACGTCGGTCTGCTGGATCATATCGAGAGCGACGATTTCGTGCTGATCAATGAGGTGGGGCTGCTGGGTAAGCTGGATCAGCTCGGCAGCATTGCCGAGGCGGTGGCGGGTGGCAAGTGGTTCGCCCGCGGTAGTCGGGCCGAGGATGACATCGTCAAGTTGATGCCGTTCGGCGAACTGGTGTCCATCTACGGACAAGGGCGAGTCGTGGGAGATGCGCGAGCTCGCCCGAACCTCTTTTTCAGCGAGCTGTGGCAGAAGCTGGACGGTCAGTGGCGCGTGCTGTCACTGCATTTCACGCGTGCTGCCACGCAGCCGCTTTGAGGCCCGCCCGGCATGACAACGCCGACGGCTCTGCCGCCGGCGTTTCCACTCGTTCAATCTCGCTGAATGCAATTGGCATAGAAGCTCACGGTGGCGGGCCAGTCGGTGAAGATGCCGATAATACCGACGTCCTGCACCAAGGTGTCGAGGGTGATCAGTTTGTCGCCTTCGCGCCGGATGACCTCGTCCGTGGTCTGGTGATACCACTGCCCATCTTCCGCCAGCGGACCGGAGCGTTCCAGCGTCCAGGTGATCAGCTGCAGCCCCGCCTCCTGGGCTCGCTCGGCATACGTTGAGGGCACGATTCTGCTCTCGTTCTCGGTGAACTCCGGGTTGGCCGCCAATAGCATCCAGGTCGGCGGCGCCAGAATGCGCACGCCCCGTTCGGCCAGCTCCTCCATGCTCGGCGACCAGGTCTCGGGATCGGTATGGTCGAAGCCTTCATCGCCATAGCGACCGTCGAGGTAGACCGCCTGCTCGCCGAACTCGGGTTCGTGCTCGATCCAGTAGAGCACGTCATCCAGATTGAAGGACTGGGCGAAGACGTCGCTTGGCGGTACGTCCGCCGTCTTGTATTCGTCGATCAGCTTCTGGGCGTAGTCTTCCTGGCTCATGCCGTTGAAGGGCATCTCCACCTCGGGCTCCTTGAGTTCCGGGGTCATCTTCACTCCCAGATCCTTGAACAGCGCGACGGTGTCGGCGTGGCTCATCAGGGTGCCACGCGTGGCGTAGAGATCGGTACGCCAGGCGGGCGTGCCAGCCAGATACTCCTCGATACTACGCGCTTCCCGATTGGCGCCTTCCATGGTGCCACGCAGCGTGCGGAACTCGGCCAGGGTAATGTCGCTGGTACAGCAGCGAATCTCGGCGGCATTGGTCAGTTCGCCGCTGTCGCGGTCGATCTCAGGCGGAACGCTGCACTTCTCGGCCAGCTTCGTCTCGACGATGTTGGTGGTGTAGTGCAGGTCGCATTGGGCATGGCGGCATACGAGTTCGTTGTCGCCGGTAAAGGTCACGTCGCACTCCACGATACCGGCACCGCCCTGAACGCCGGCCAGGTAGGATTCGAGCGTGTGCTCGGGAAACTGCAGCGGTGCGCCGCGATGGGAAATGACCAGGTCGTCCGGCTGCCAGTCGGTGTGCTGTGCGGCGCACTCCAGCAGTTCGGCCTTGAGCTCGCGCTCGCGTTCGGTCTCCTCGCTCATGTCGTTGACCAGGAACAGCGGCCGTGGGCCGAGCGTCACCTGACTGGCGGCTTCCAGTAGTGCATCGCTCCATGCGGGAACGTTCTCGTCAGTGTTCTGGGCCAACGCCGGGGCGGCGGCCAGCAGGCCCAGGCAGGCCAGGGTGGGGAGTGTCTTGTGCATGACGTATCTCGCTATCTTCCTTGTTGGCGTGGGCCACGGCTGTTGCCGCGACCAGACTTGAGCGTAGCCAGCTGCAACGGCATCTTCTAGCGCTCGGTGAGGGCCAGGCGCACCGCCAGCGCGAGAAAGCCTGCGGCGAAGCCCCGCCGTAGCCAGATGAGCACGCTCGGCCGTGCGATGACCTGCCGGCGTGCGGCGGCGGCACTGGCGCCATACAGCGTAAAGACGGCAAATGTCATCAGCATGAACAGTACGCTGAGTTCGAGCATCTGGGTCAGAGCCGCCTCGTCGGCAACGACGAACTGGGGCAGGAAGGCAAGAAAGAACAGCGTGAGCTTGGGATTGAGCAGGTTGAGCAGCACGCCGGTGCCGATCAATTTTCTGGCCGGCAAGGTGGGCAGAGCTGTCACTGGAAGCGGCTCATCCTCGGCTCTCAGTACGCTCCAGGCGATATATAACAGGTAGGCGATGCCCAGCAGCTTGAGCGCTTGGAAGGCTGTCGCGCTGGTGTGCAGCAGCGAGGCCAGCCCCGTAATGGCGGCGGCGATATGCGGCACTATCCCGAGCGTGCAGCCGAAGGCGGCGATGGTGCCGGCACGTGCGCCGTGGGTCAGACCCGTGGAGAGAGTGTAGAGCACGCCGGTGCCGGGAGAGGCGACGACGACGAGCGAGGTCAGGAGAAATTCCGGGTTCATGGGGCAGGCTCCGATGACGAATCCTCGTCATCGTGACGCTGAAAGACCCTGGCAATCTTGAACGAAATTGCAGCTCAGGACGGCTGCATGGCGCGTCGGTAACGGCCCGGGGGGAGACCGAGCTGGCGATTGAAGGCTCGGCTCATGTGACTCTGGTCAGCAAAGCCCGCAGCTAGGGCTGCCTGGCTCAGGGAGTGGCCGCCAGCGATCAGGTACCTGGCGATCTGCACGCGGCGTTGCACCAGGTAGGCATGCGGGGTGATGCCCAGAGCGCGAGAGAAACTGCGCAGCAACTGGTAACGGCTCAGGCCGGCCATATCGGCCAGTTCACCAAGACTGACAGACAGCTGTGGGGCATCGTCGAGGCGCTGGCGCACCTTGGCGATAGCGCCGGGAATGCGCGACTCGTGGCTGAGGGTACGAGAGCCATGGCGGGAAAAGGCGGCGCCAAGCAGTTTGCAGCTTTGCTCCTCCAAGGCCAGCGTCTCTTCTGGAGTGACTGTGAGCTGATCGAACAGCTCATTCATGAGCCGTCGCAGCATGGGGTCATTGAGTGCAGGTTGCGTCAGCTCCGTACCTGTGGCGGCGTCCCCCATCGCTTGGTGAACCAGAGCCGGATCGAAGTAGAGCATGTGCCAGCCCCGGCATGTGCCGTCGATGGGCGCGCCGTCATGCATTTCGCCCGGATTCACCGTGATGACGTCGCCAGCCAGCGCATCGACCCGGCCGATACCGCTCCAGGAGCGATGACCGCCAGAGACGATGAGTCCGATACCGTACTGATCATGAGAATGACGCGGAAAAGCGCGGCACGAGGCAAGGCTCATGGCTACTAGCCCGGCAAGCCCCGTGACGTACGTGGTCACGTGATGTTGCCTTTCGAGCATATTTCCTCCCGAACCGGAAAGCCGGGGCGAAGCCGCCCCGGCGCTTGTGAAGTTTCTTTTAACTCCAGTCGATTAACCTACCAGGCAACTGCCCTGGCTTGGTTATCGGCCCTCTGCTCCCGGGATGTAGGATCCACCGTTAGCCGCTGATGCGCGACTTGGTTGCGCGTACCGGCACTCGATGTCTGCGAATGGAAGGTCGCCTCCTGTCCGACATCGAAAAATGCCACGGCGTGCTTCAACTCGTTCGCTTGCTGCTCCAAGGAGGCCGAGGCGTTCGCAGTCTGCTCCACCAAGGCAGCATTCTGCTGTGTGACTTCGTCCATCTGGCTGACGGCGATGCTCACCTGGCTCACCGCTGCATTCTGCTGTTCCGAGCCGAGGGCAACATCTTCCATCAGTACCGAGACCTTCTGTACCCGCTCGAGGATCTCTTGCATTGCCGCGCCGGCTTCATCGACATAGCGGCTACCTTCCTGAACGATACCAGCATTCAAGCCAATCAGTTGCTGGATCTCCTTGGCGGCATCGGCGGAGCGCTGGGCCAGCTTGCGCACCTCCTGGGCAACGACGGCGAAGCCCCGTCCCTGCTCACCGGCACGGGCAGCTTCCACCGAGGCGTTCAATGCTAGGATATTGGTCTGGAATGAGATGCTGTCAATGACCGAGATGATGCCGGTGATCTTCTCGGAACTTGCGCTGAGTTCCCGCATCTTGCCGACTGCCAGGCGTGTCTTTTCGCCGCCCGTGGTGGCGGCAGTGCTGGTGGATTGGGTCAATTCGTTGGCCTTGGCAGTGTGAGAGGTGTTGTCCTTCACGGAATTGGCGACCTGCTCCATGCTGGTGGCGGTCTCCTGCAAGCTGGAGGCCTGTTCTTCGGTGCGCTGCGACAGGTCGGTGTTACCTGCAGCGATCTGGCTTGCCCCCGTTGCGATGCTGTCAGCCGATAGCTGTATCGAAAGGATGAGTTGACGGAGTTGGTTCTGCATCTTTTCCAGCATTTGCAGCGTTTGGCCGATTTCGTCATGTGAATCGACGCTTATCACGTTGTCGAGTTTGCCCTCTGCCATGCGTGCGAAGTAGCCCATCATTCTCTTCAGGGGGCGGTCGATCGAACGCGTGATCCACCAGCCCAAGCCACCCGCCAAGAACAGAGCGACGAGAATGGCAGCGACGCTGATGGCTCTCTTCCGTGTCGTCTCTGCCTGAACGGCGGTGAAAAGCTCATCAGCTACCTGGTCCTGATGAGCGACCAAGGCGCGCAGTGGCTCGATTGCGGCATCGAACTGTGGTCGAGCGGTGCGGTACATGACGATATTGGCCCGTTCGAACTGCCCACGTTCGTAAAGTGCCAACGCTTGGCTCAAGCCCTCTTCGACGAAGCGGCCATGCAAGTTGGAAAATTCTTCGGCTAGGTTTACCTCCTCTGCTGTCAGGTAGCTGGCCATGTAGCTTTTCCAGAGAGCCTCTATCTCATCGGAATTTCTGCTGATTTGAGCAGTATAAAGAGTTGCTTCCGTATTGAATTGGACGCTTTCTTCCAGGCGGGGATCGTGACTGGCCAGCATACGGAGCTGCATGTAGTTATCCCGCATCAACGCATTGATGCGCCCAAGCTGCCTGGTCGGTATGAGACGATCTTCATAGAGAGTCGCCACGGATCGTTCCATGGATGAGGTCGCCAGAATGCCTAGAGCGCCGACACCTGCCACCAGGGATAGCAGGGTTACGCATAGAAGCAGCAATCTTGCTTTGATGGTAAAGCTCATTTCTTTTCCTTTTTCTTCATATGTGTGAAGTCATTATGACAAAGGGCCGAGGGTCGAATTTTTAGCCCGACCCTCTATCGGCAGGGGGTGAAGAAAATATAGGAAAAAGTCTTTCTAAGTAGCGTTTGTGCATAGAAAAACATGAGACGCTAGTTTTTAACGTCTCATGAGAAATTGGGGCGGTTTTTAAGAAATTATTTAGTCAGAGTCTCTTTCATACTCACTCGTCGGTCCTTCACAAAGGCGGCCTTCTAAATAGCATGAGATGGCTTCGCAGGCGAGTTTCCAATTGATGGCCTGCTCGGCCCAGGCACGCAGGACTTCGGCGTCGTAAGTGGCGGGGGAGTGGGTGGTGTGCTGCATGAGGCGGTCCTCCCTATGGCTTCCCACCCTCACAGCATAGACGCTTTTTGCTGCATTGCAGCATTAATATTGTAACCGAATCTGTTCCGTGCCGAAAACAAGCGCTACTCCATAAAGCAAAGCACCCCATCCGGACTAGCCGAATGGGGTGAGTTGGCTGCTTCGCGGGGGTCAGCGCTGGACGTTTTCCTCGAACAGCTCGGCTTTGGCCTCACGCATGACGTTCTCGCATGCGGCCTGGTGGGCGAGCTGAGTGAGCAGGCTCTGGGTCACTGCGAACCCCTTGCCCAGGCAGGTATCCACGTCTTCGCGGCTTACTGCGGGAGTGACTTCATATTCGATCTTGATCGTTCTACCGTTACCATCCAGCTTGTCTGCCATGTGGCGAATGAGCCAGGCAAGGCGCTCACGCCAGCCCGTTGTTTCCTCTGCTCCTTCATTGACGCTGAACGTGCACTGCCATTCAGGTTTGTAGACTCGCATGAGTACCTCCTGTGCTGGCTTGATTAGGAATGATCGATCGTGATGTTCGCTCCGCTTCTTTGACCAAAACTACGCTACGAGCATAACAAACTTGTACTCGTCTTTCACGAGCTGTGCCGATTCGCTACGCTTGCATGCTATACGAATCGCACCCCGTCTTCATAGCGAATCAGCTGCTCGGCACGCTAAGCAGCTATCGGCGGGACGTGCGAAAACTTGAGTGAGCGCTCGAAGTGGCCGGGTCAAGGTGAGCCGGAAGGATCACGAGAGACAGGAGCGATCCCGTGCTCCTGGTTATCGAGGCCGGTTAATGCGCTGGGCGTCTCAGCGTTGCTGTCGCGCTCCATCGAACAGCTCGGCCTTGGCATCGCGCATGATGTTCTCGCAGGCTGCCTGCTGGGCCAGCTGATTGAGCAGAGAGTGTGTGACTTCGAAGCCCTTGACCAGGCAGGTGTCGATCTCCTCGGCCGTCACCTCAGGTTCGATATGGCATTCGATCGTCACCGTACGGCCCTTGCCGTCGAACCTGTCGGCCCAGCGCCGTAGGCGCCAAGCGAGTCGCTCGCGCCAGCTCGAGGCCGCGCCAGGGGCTTCGTTCACGGTGAAGTTGCAGTGCCACTCCGGCTTGTAGATTTTCATGAGAACCTCCCGTTCCGGCTGGGAACATCCCGCTGTTTCTCCCTGTTTCCGTCCGTGACGGTCGGGACGCCCGTACCTTCAGCATAGAAGCTATGTGCGATTGGGACAGGTAAGCGAGTGTGTAAGCCGGAAAGGCCTCGTGTCATTCCAGGCTGAGATGCGCATTGGACCAATTGCCTCTCTCTGTCCATGGTTAGGGTATCGGCCAATTTCACACTTCATGGATGGAAACGTGAACAAGTTAGCTCGGCGTGTCGTCATCACGACGGGGGCTGTGCTGCTGGTGCTGGTGGGGGCAGTCCTATATCTCGAATCCGCCTGGTTTCGTGGCTGGCTGGAGAGTCAGGCCAGTGAACAGCTGGGGCGCGATGTGGAAATCGGTGGCCATGGCATCGACTGGGGGCTACCGCTGACCCTGCGGCTCGATGACGTGCGCGTTGCCAATGCGCCTTGGGCCGAGGGGCCAATGGCAAGCCTCGATGAGCTGTCGGTAACCCTCGACGTGGGTGCCCTGCTGGGCGGTGAAATCGTACTGGAGCGAGTCGCCGTGGTGCGGCCCGAGGTACGGCTGTTACGTCGCGAAGACGGCACCACCAACATCGACGACCTGATGGAAGAGGAGCCGACCGAGGAGCAGGAGATCGCGCTCTGGCCCGAGGCGTTCAGCATCGACCAGGGCCGCTTGGTCTATCGCGATCAGGGCCAGCGGATCGCTCTCGATGTTGCGTTCGATACGCCCGGTGAGAGCTTCGAGGAATTGAGCGTGGACGTTCGCGGTGAAGGCCATGTTCAGGGTGAGATGGCCATTTTCCAGGGCTTGCTGCATCTCGAGCTGGAAGAGCGCCGCGGCAGCCTCGAAGCCTTCCAGGGCCGCCTCGGCGACAGCCGTCTGCGCGGTGCCCTAGCGCTGGATCTGGGACGTGACGTGCCGCGTCTGATGGCCGATCTGGAAGCCGACACGCTCGATCTGAACCGCTGGACCGAGGCATTGACGGATGGCGCAGCGCCCCTCGAGCGTGAAACGGCAGAGCAGGACCCTCCGCTTGCCCAGCGACTGGAGATACTGCACACCTTCGAGGCCGAGGCCGACTTGACCATCGGCCGACTGCAGATCGGCGAACGGGCTTTTCATGATGTCGCTTTCGAGGCTGCGCTGCGGGATGGTCGGCTCGCCATCGAGCGGATGCAGGCGAGAGAGCCGCTGGATGATGGCAACGAACGACGGCTGGCACTGCAAGGCCGGGTGCAGGCGCAAGACGATGCCCAGGCCGCGCTGCTGGAGCGAGGGCGTCTCTATTACCGGGACACGGCTCAGCAGATCGATCTGGAAGCGATCTTCGAGGCGCCCGACGAGCCCGGCGAGGGGCAGCGCCTCAGGATGCGTGGCGAAGGCCGGCTGCAGGAGGACCCTCTGGACTTCGAGGGTCTGCTGTATCTCGACGTAGAGGCGTTGCGCGGCGGGGTCGAAGGCCTGGAAGCGAACATCGCCGAGAGTCGTTTGGAGGGGAGCTTGGCATTCGACCTGGGGCGCGAGACGCCATGGCTGATGGTCGATCTGGAAGGCGATGCGCTCGATCTGGATCGCTGGGGTCTGTTCGAGCAGCCTCCTCCAGAGGAGGCGCCTCGAGAGGCAGCGCCGCCAGCAGAGGGAGAGTGGGATCAAGGCCTCGCTCGCGCGCTGGCGGGGCTGGACGAATTCGACGCCGAACTCGATTTGGCTCTCGGGCAGCTTCACTACGCCGGCCAGACCCTGCACGATCTGGCCGCCGAGGCGGCGTTGGAAGACGGGCGGCTTACCATTACCCGGCTGCAGGCACTGCAGCAGCTAGGCGACGAACAGCCGCGCTCGCTCAACGTGCAGGGTTGGCTCGAGGTCGAGGAGCAGCGTCTGGTCGCGGATCTAAAGGCTCAGTTGGAGCAAATCGATCTGACCGCGGCGCTTGCGCCGTTCGGTATCGGCGAGGTGGGCATGCTCGAGGGTGATCTCAACACCCGAATTGTCGATGGCGGGCTGCTGCTTGAGAACACCGCGCTGGATTACCATGCTCCGCAGTGGGGGCTGGTGCTCTCATTCCGCGCCGATACCCGCACGGAAGGGGTCGAGGGGCATCGGGTGCATCTGGTCGGCGAAGGCAGCTACGAAGAGGAGCCGTTCGCCTTCGACCTGCTGATCGGGCCGCTGCTGGATCTCACCGACCCCGGTACGCCCTATCCCGTCTCCGGTGAGCTGGCCAGCGGCGACACCCGGCTGTGGATCGATGGCAGTGCGGTACAGCCCTTCGCACTGGAGTCGATAGAGGGTAGGGCCCGGCTGGAAGGGCCAAGCCCGGCAGAGCTCACCGACCTCACGGGGATCAACCTGCCGGAGCTGCCGCCTTATCGGGTGTCCGGCTACGTGCGTTATCAGGACGATCTGCTCAATATCGATGGGCTCGAGGGCGGCTTCGGCGACAGCGACGTGAGCGGTGACGTACGCTTGCGCTTCGGTGAGCGCCCTCAACTGTGGGCCACGCTGGTTTCCCAGCGGCTGGAGGCGGACGATCTGCTGCCGATGCTGGGTATCTCGCCGGAAACGGGGCCGGGGGAAACCGCCTCACCCGAGCAGGAACAGTGGGCGGCACAAGAAGAGCGCGCCGAGATGGTGTTTCCCGACCGCGAGTGGGATCTCGAAGCGCTGCGCAACACCGATATCGTGCTCGCCTACGAAGCGGTCGACGTTCAGGCGGAGCACATACCGTTCGAGCAACTGGCGCTATCCCTGGAGCTGGAGCAGGGCGTGATGACTGTGGAGCCGCTGCAAGTCGGCCTCGGTGGCGGTCAGGTCAGAGCATCCTGGGTGATGGATGCGCGCCAGGCCGCCATCGAGGGGAATCTGCAGCTGGCGATGGATGGGGTCAACCTCAGTGTCCTGCTGGACGAGGCGGGCTTGCCCGAGGTGGCCCGCGACACCCTGGGCGTGATCGGCGGACGCGGCGATTTCCGCTATCGTGGACGCTCCATGCACGAGGCCATGGCCGGGCTCGACGGCGAACTCGAGCTGGCCATGGCCCAGGGCTGGCTCGACATCATTGCCGCCGAGCTGCTGCCGCTCAACGTGGCCAACGCGCTGGTGGCGGCGCTAACGGGTGAAGATCAGGTGCAGCTCGAATGCACCTACGTGCGCTTCGTCGCCGAGCACGGCCTGGCCGACCTGGACGAATTCTTCATGGCCACCGAGATCGCTCACTTCGAGGGGGCGGGCGCCATCAACCTGGAGACGGAGCGCATGGATCTGGCCTTTCAGGGGCACAACATCGACCCGACTCTGTTCACCGGAAACTCACCGGTAGAGCTGCAGGGGTCGTTGCGCGACCCCGAAGTGAACGTGATCACCCAGGAGCTGATTGCCCGTGGTGCGCTCTCACTGCTGGGCGCCATCGTCGCGCCGCCCCTGGCGATCCTGCCATGGGTCGACCCCGGCGGTGGCGAGCAGGTCGGAATGGGCTGTGAACGGGCGCTGGCGGAGTTCCAGGAGTGAAGCCGTTGGCTCACTGCGCCTCGTGCCAGGCCTCGTGACCGCAGCTGAGGCAGTGGAAGAGCGCTTCGAAGCCGCTGCGAGTATCCGCCGAGTGGCGCAGCGTGCCTTTCTGGTAGGTAAAGGAGCGCAGCGAGCAGACCGGGCAGCGGATCTCCTCGTACCGCAGGCGGCGGGGCAGGTCATCCGGTGCCTGTTCCGCTGACGGAGCGCCCGCATCGCGCAAGCCGTCGAGCTCCGCGTACAGGGTTTGCGCCAGGCGCTGAGCCTCTTCCGCCTGCGCGGGAGCGGCCAGCTCGGCCAAGCGTTCGATGCCTCTCTTCAAGGCGGTCAGGCGTGGTGCGATGTCGGCCATTGGGCTCTCCTGCGTCGTAACCCAGTTCTTTTATCAGCATAACCCGGACTTGCGGATATGACAGGTCGTGCCGACGAACTCGCCCGTGCAGCCATTTGTTAGCCACCTGGTCCGTACTCCAGACACCGCTCCCCCATCTCCGGCCCCTGCAACAGCGCTCTGTTGAGATCACGTAGCGCACTGCGCAATCCCTCCTCCAGCACCGGATGGTAATACGGCATTTCGAGCATGCGCTCTACCCCCATCTTCTGCTCCAGCGCCCAGGCAAGCAGATGGGCGAGATGTTCCACGCGTGGGCCGAACAGCTCGGCGCCGAGGAACTGCCCCGAGCCGTGCTCGGCGTACAGGCGCATCATGCCGCGGTTCTGGCGCATCACCACGGCTCGCCCCTGGTCCTCGAAGGAGGCGCCGCCCTCGGCGATGCCGTCACAGCCGAAGCGCTGCCGTGCCTCGTCGCGACTCAGGCCCACCGTGGCCATCTGGGGATCGGTGAAGGCGATCGACAGTGCAGTGCTGCGCCGGCCTGCGCGACGCTCGGGATAACGTCCGGCATTGTGGCCGGCAATGCGCCCCTGCTGATTGGCCTCGTGCAGCAGCGGTAGTTCCTGGCTGGCGTCGCCGGCAATGAACACATGGCTGGCCTCGCCGTCGGCGCGCTGGCACTGCATGGTGAAGCGGTTGTAGAGGGGAACGCCTTCGCCGTTCAACGCCAGACCGGCGTTTTCCAGCGCCAGGTTGTCGAGGTTGGGGCGTCGCCCGGTGGCTGCCAGCAGATAGTCGAAGCGTTCGGTCAGGTATCGGTCGTTGCCGCGCTCGCGAAAGGTAACTACCACCTGCTCACCGTCGCGCTCGATGGTGTCGACGTCGGCCGCCGGGTCGAGATAGAACTCCTCATTGAAGATTCGCTCGGCGTAGTCGCGGATTGCCGGATCCTGGAACGGTCCGAGTGAGCCGCTCTTGCCGAATAAGCGCAGGCGCACGCCCAGGCGGCTCAGCGCCTGACCCAGCTCCAGGCCGACGATGCCGGCGCCGAACACGGCGAGCGACTCAGGCAGCGTTTGCCATTCGAATACTGCATCGCTATCGATCAGGCGGTCGCCGGCTGGTTCGAAGACGCCAGGGGCATGGGGGCGCGAGCCGGTCGCGATGACGATGGTGCGTGCCCGCACGCGCAGGTCATTGCCCACACGCAGCGTGTTGGCATCCTCGAAGCGGGCGTTCCCCACGAGCAGGTTGGCGGGTTCGATCCGACGCATGGAGTCGAGCACGCTGTCGACGAAGGCGTCGCGCTCGTCTCTGACTCGTGCCATGACGGCCCGGTCGTCGATGTCGACGCTGCCGACCCGGATGCCGAAGCCAGCGGCATTCCCAGCTTGATGCGCGCTCTCCGCCGCCGCGATGAGCAGCTTCGAAGGCATGCAGCCCACTCGGGCACAGGTGGTGCCGGGCTCACCGCCTTCGATCAGCACCACCTCGTCGTGATACTGCCGGGCCGCTTGCCACGCGCTCAGGCCAGCGGTGCCGGCCCCGATGATGGCGATCTCGACGTTGCGTTCCTGCATGACCTTTCTCTCTGGCAGTGGCTTTCTAAAGAGCCTAGTCGCTGCGTGCCGGTACGGGTCAATGCAGGCGCTTCTCTACTCAGGACTTGCGGTTGTGGCTGGGCTTGTTCTTCTGGCTGGTAGAAGCCATTTTCTCGAGTTCCGCCTCGTCCATGGACTCGTACATCTGTTTCGATGCGCCTTCGAGTTCACTCACTTTCTTCTCTCCGCGCTTGGCGGCAAGTGCTGCACCGGCAGCCATCTGCTGCGCCTGTGATTTGGCTGGCATGGGCTTGCTCCTTTTCGCCGACCGTAACGTCAATCCAAGCGGTCCGATCCAATGGCACGCTTATCACAGAATTTAGTCGGTGTTTGAGAATCCTTCCGTTTCAACCTGTTACATGTTTCTGCCGTCAGTATTCGAATACGGCGTTCGCTAATCTCGCCACTTGTCCGGTAAATCGTGTCAGCAACTAGGATTGAAGCGTTAATAACTAAAATACGGATACTTGAAGTTGCAAAACTCCTTTGACTGGTCGTGGCGGGCATGATATCTGAACCCTCAAGAAGAATAAGATAGCGACCTGGCGTGAGTGAAGTCGGTAGGTAAGGGACCACCATTGGAAACGTGGCGGGTAACCCCGTCGTATGCTGCAAGGAAGGAGTTGCATGCGCCAGCTCGTTTTTCATGGCCGGTCCCAGGGGGCGGCCAGTCAGGTTTGTCACGACGACGTCACCGGCCTGGTCACTCGCCGCTGCGCCGAGCGCCAACTCGCCGCGGCGCTGGTTCAGGCCGCCGAGCGGGAAGCCTGCGTAGCCGTATTGCATGTCGATGTCGATCACCTGAAGGAGATCAACCACTCGCTGGGGCGTCCCGTGGGCGATGCCTGCCTGCGACTCATGGCGCAGCGCATCGTCGAGACCGTCGACAGCCGCGGCAGCGTGAGCCGGATGGACAGCGATGAGCTGATGATCGAGCTGCCGGGGATCGCGAGTCTGGATGACGTGATACCGCTGGTGGAGAGGCTGCTGGAACATATCCGTCGGCCGCTCGAGGTTTCCGGCCAGGTGCTTTTCTCGAGCTGTTGCATCGGCCTTGCCCTCTATCCCGACCACGGCGTTACCGTCACCGAGCTGATGCGCCACGCCAACCTGGCCAGGCGCAAGGCGCAGACCCGGGGCGCTTCGCAGTACTGTGTCTTCTCGCCGAGTCTGCTCGAAGACGACACTGACCGTGTACAACTGCGCTGTGACCTTCGCCATGCCCTGGAGCGGGGAGAAATGGCGTTGGTCTACCGACCCTTGATCTGTGCGCGTAGCGGCCAGGTCGTGGCGATCTCGGCCCAGCCGCGATGGAATTCACCGCGTTTCGGCGTGTTGGAGCTGTCCAAATGGACACCGGCAGCCCGCGACAATGGCCAACTGACCGACATCTGTCATTGGGTGCTGAAGCACGCCTGCCTGCATGCCCGCTCCTGGTACGAAGCCGGCTCTGGCCTCCGGGTATTGGTTGGCGTGCCGGCCGAAGGCATGACGGACGAAGGGCTGATCGAGCGTGTCGAACAGGCTTTGGCCGAGAGCTGCCTGCCCCCAGGGCTGCTCGAGATCGAGCTGACCGAGGGCGGTTTGATGCGCGACCCCCACCACGCCAGCAGGGTGCTCGGAAAGCTTCAGACCATGGGCGTCCGCCTTGCCATCGACGGCTTCGGCAGCGGTCATTCCATTCTCGGTCATCTCGGCCTGTTTCCCCTCGATACGCTCAAACTAGATTCACTGTTCATCAACGACTGCCTCGACAATCCGCGCCATCAGGCGATCATTCGCTCGGTCATCGGTATGGCCCACGAGCTGGGGATCCGCGTGGCGGCGAGCGGGGTCAGCTCGCGCCAGCAGGTGGATTTCCTGCGTGAGCAGGGCTGCGACCTGCTGCAGGGAAGTCTGTGGTCACGCATGGAGTACAGCGACCCGATGGCGTAAGCGTCCTGGGCTAGCCGGGCAGCGGCGAGGCAAAGGCGAGTTGCGGTAAAGCCGCTTTCGACCGACGATGACATCTCGTTTCCCGAGCCAGCCTTGAAAGGAGCCGCCATGCCTATCGTCACCATTCAGCAATTTCCCCGCGACCTGACCCAGAAACGCGAACTGGCCGAGCGCATCACCCAGGCGTTCGTCGAGGTCTATGGCGTTGCGGAGGAGAGCGTTCAGGTCTTCTACAACGAAGTGGATGGCGAGAACTGGGCCAAGGCGGGCAAGATGGGCTGCGATCGTCAACAGGGACAAGGCTGAGGCCAAGGAGGCATACATGCGACTTCAGCACGCTACCTGGCAGGAGGTCGAGGCCTACCTGGCACGCGAAACCGGCATCATCGTGCCGATCGGCTCCACCGAACAGCATGGCCCCAACGGTCTGGTGGGGACCGACGCCATCTGCCCGGAAACTGTCGCCTGGGAGGTCGGCGAACGTCACGGCGTACTGGTGGCACCGACCCAGAATCTGGGCATGGCCCAGCATCATCTGGCCTTTCCCGGCACCATCAGCCTGCGTCCCAGCACGCTGATCGCCGTGCTGCGCGACACCGTGCTGTCCTTGTCGCGCCATGGCTTCACCCATGTCTTCTTCCTCAATGGCCACGGCGGCAACATTGCCACCATGAGTGCGGCCTTTGCCGAGGTTTATGCCGAGCGGAGCCTGCATCAGGCACCTGGCAGCGAGCTGCATCTCACCACCAACAACTGGTTCATCGGACCGCGCGTGCGGGAACTGGCCGAGGCGCTCTACGGCGATGCGGAGGGCACCCATGCCACTGCTTCGGAGGTTGCGCTCTCCTGGTTCGCCCGGCCCGAGGCCGTGAAGCAGGTCGAGATGTCGCCACGTATCGCCCCTCGCGGCAGCGCCCAGTGCGACGCTGACGAATTCCGCCGCCGCTTTCCCGACGGCCGCATGGGCTCGGACCCGAGCCTGGCCAGCGTCGAACACGGCAAGCGTTTCTTCGAAGCCAGCGTGGACGATGTGTGGGAGGCCTACCAGACGTTCAGCGGCCGGGAGTGAGGGTCGATATGCTGCGCGTGGCCTCTACCCTGGTTGGCATCTATGGCCTCGTGGTGCTGTTGGCCTGGTTCTTTCAGGAGCGCCTGCTCTACCTGCCACACGTGGGGCGCGAGCATGTCGCCACGCCGGCCGAGCGCGGGCTGGGGTGGGAGCAGGTCGAGCTGCAGACCGCCGATGGCCTGCTGCTGGATGCCTGGTGGATACCCGTCGAAGATGCTCGCGGCAAGCTGCTGTTCTTCCACGGCAACGCCGGTAACATCTCGCATCGTCTCGACTCGATCCAGCAGTTCCACCGCCTGGGTCTGTCGGTGCTGATTCTCGACTATCGCGGCTACGGCCGTAGCGAAGGACGCCCATCCGAAGAGGGCACGGCGCAGGATGCCAGGGCCGGCTGGCGCTGGCTGACCGAGCAGCAGGGGGCAACTGCCGACGAGATCGTGCTGTTCGGCCGCTCGCTGGGAGCGGCGGTGGCGGCCGAACTGGCGGCCTCGCTGGCGCCACAGGAGCAGCCGGCAGCGGTGATCCTCGAATCGCCGTTTCGCTCGGTGCCGGCACTGGGCCAACAGCTCTATCCCTTCCTGCCGGTGCGCTGGCTGGCAACGCTGGATTATCCCACCGAGCGTTATGTCACCCGTATCGAGTCGCCGCTGCTGGTCATCCACAGCCGCGACGACGAAATCATCCCCTTCTCCGAAGGTGAAGCGGTATACCGGGCGGCCAATGAGCCCAAGGAGCTGCTCACCATTCGCGGCGGCCACAACACCGGTTTTATCGACAGTGAGCCGGATTATTCCACAGGTATCGACGCTTTTCTCGAGCGTTATGCCGGGCTTCCTCACTGACTCGTCATTCTGGCGTAAAGTGAATTAAAACAGCAGGATAGACGATCCTGTGTGGCTGTGGTGACATTAAGGCAGCGTCATGAAAAGTAACGCTTCATGTCGGCCGATTGCCGCTGGGTAAGTGGTATTTCGCTGCGCCTGGCGGAGCGAATTGACAGGCTTTCCACGGGTACTATTTTTCGAGTGTCAGCCAAGCAATGAGTCTGCACCGGATTGTTGACTCAAAGCCCGATTCGCGGGCTGGTCATATCTGACAAAACAGGGAGGTGGCGAATGAGCGATACCCATAGCCGTGCGAGTTCGGACGGCCGCGCAAGCTCGGAGGCAAGCGTGGGCAACGGAAGCGGTCAGCCGGGCATTGACCGTGAGGAAATTCGTCAGCAGGCAGCGGAAGTAGGCGATGAGCTGCGCGACGCCGCCCAGCAGCAGGCGGAGAGTCTGCTCGATCGCCAGAAGGCCGCGGCAGTCGATCAGGCGGAGAGATTCACGACCGTACTGCACAAGATGGCCGACGAGTTCGAGCGCCAGGAGCAACCCTATTTCTCGGGCTGTGTCAGCGAGCTGGCCAAGCGCTCCGACGCCTTTACCCGCAACCTGCGCGAGCGCGACCTGACGACCCTGCTGGAGCAGACCCGCGATTACGGCCGTCAACACCCCGCCCTGTTTCTGGGCGGTGCGGTCGCAGCCGGCTTCATGCTTTCCCGCTTTCTGCGTAGCTCCAGCCAGGACGACATGCGCAACCACTAGCCCTCGGGACAGCCCTCACTTCAGCCGAGTGAACAAGGGAGGCGACACCTCATGGATGTGGAAAACCCCATTGGTGCAAAAAACAGGGTACGGACGGAGGAATCCTCGATCGGCGTTCTCTTCTCCAGCCTGGCGCGGGAAGTGACTGCGCTCGTGCGCAAGGAATCCGAGCTGGCCAAGGTGGAGATGAGCGAGAAGACCCATCAGGCCATGGGTGCCATCGCATCCATCGCCATTGCCGGGGCGGTACTGCTATGCGGCTTTCTGGTCCTGCTGGCCGCCGCGGTGTTCGGGCTCAATACCGTGCTCCCCCCTGAAACCACCCCGTGGCTCTCTGCGCTCATCGTGGGCGGGGTCGTGGTGGTGATCGGACTCATCATGCTGCAGGCGGGGCGCAAGAAGCTCCAGCGCGAAAGCCTGATGCCGACCCGCACGCTGGCCAGTCTGCGGCGCGACAAGGCGCTGGCGCAGCAGCATGAAGAGACGGTGAAGGAGGAGCTGAAATGAGCCAGGAGGGTCGGCGCCGTGCCGACGAGATAGAGAGCGAGATCCACCAGGCGCGGGCGCGTCTGGATGAGACCCTTCATCAACTCGAAGCGAGACTTTCTCCCGAGCAGCTTATGAACATGACCTACGATTATCTCCGTCGTGGCGGAGCCGAGCGGATCATCACGAGCCTGGGGCACCGCCTCAAGGAGACCCCTCTGCCGGTGATGGTGACCGGTATCGGCCTTGGCTGGCTGGTGCTGGCCCAGCGCAAGTCCCACGCGCATCACCACGAGGCGTTGCCGCGGCAGGGCGGCTATCCGGGTGCCACCTTGCCCAGTGCCTCGATGGCGTCAGACGACGGCCGCGAAACCGTTAGCGGGGCCGGCACCACCACCTTGGGGCACGATCCGGCGGCGCTAGGAGCTACGCCTCAGCATGGCACCGAGGCCCATGACAACGGCATCGGCATGACACGCAAGGCACAGCATATGGCCGAGAGCATGCGTGAGCGGGCCGAGCACGCTGGCGGCCGGGTCAAGGAGCGTATGCATCATATGAACGACCAGATGCGTGAACGTGCCGCTCATCTCGACGAGCAGCGCCACGCGGCCATGGACGCTGCCTCGTACCGTGCGCGCGAGGCCGGCAGCCAGACCATCCACTTCGTGCAGGAGCATCCGCTGGTGGCGGGAGCGCTGGGCGTTGCCGTCGGGGCGGTGCTGGGTAGCCTGTTCGCACCGACACGGGCCGAGAACCGCCACCTGGGCGAGATGCGCGACCGGGCGGTGCAGCGTGCCGAAGAGGCCGGTCAGGAGCAGGCCGAGCGGGCCCAGGAGAAGCTGCACGAAGGCGTGGACCGGGTGAAGGAGGAGCTCCGCGAACACGCGCAGGATGCGTCCCAGAGCCGGGAAAGCCACTCCTCGAACGCAGCCAGCTACTCCTCTAACGCAGCCAGCTATGTAGAGAACCCTTCCAGCGAAGAGCGTTTCGCCAAGGCGGGCTCGACGGCGAAAGGCAGCTCGGCCAGCCGTCAGGGCGAAGCGCAGAAGGGCGGAAGTACCCCGCCCGCCAAGGAGAGCTGAAGCTCCACCCTTTTACGCAGCAGAGCAGTCAGGCAGACAGTGCCTTGCCGCGCTACACCCCAGGGGTGGCGCGGCTTTTTTCATGCCTAGGCGTCGATCTCGGCGTTGTGGAACACGTTCTGTACGTCGTCCAGGTCGTTGAGCGCGTCGAGCAGCTTCTCGAACATGGCCACGTCGTCGCCTGCGATGGCGGTGGTGGTCTGCGGCACGAACTGGATCTCGTCGGTCTCGAACTCCAGCTCACCGAAGGCATCGATCAGCGCCTGCTTGGCCTTGGCGTACTCGGTATGCGGGGCGAAGACGGTGATGTGGCCTTCCTCGTTCTCGATGTCGGTGACGTCGACATCGGCTTCCATCAGGGCCTCCAGCGCCGCTTCCTCGTCGTCGCCGGCGTAGGCGAGGATGGCGCAGTGATCGAACATGTGGCTGACGCTGCCCGGCGTGCCGAGCTTGCTCTTGGCCTTGTTGAAGCAGGCGCGCACGTCGCCGAAGGTGCGGTTGGGATTGTCGGTCAGACAATCGACGATGACCATGCAGTTGCCCGGGCCGAAGCCCTCGTAGCGCGCCGGCGAGTAATCTTCGCCGCCCACGCCGCTGGCCTTGTCCAGCGCCTTCTCGATCACGTGGCTGGGTACCTGGTCCTTCTTGGCGCGTTCCATCAGGCCGCGCAGCGTCAGGTTACCGTTGGGGTCGGTGCCGCCCTGCTTGGCGCAGACGTAGATCTCGCGTCCGTACTTGCTGTACACCTTGGTCTTGGCGGCGGCCGTCTTGGCCATGGATTCCTTGCGGTTCTGAAAGGCCCTGCCCATAGCGTTATCCTGTCGAATCGGGTACGAGGCTGGATTTTACGAAACCGGCCCGGCAGGGAACAGCCCTATTTGGTCTTCGTGGCTCGGGTGTGATGCGGATCATGTCTACACTGTCGGCATTGCACCCTTGGAGGAGGCGTCTCCATGGACCACCTTCAGTACCGTCATGCCCTGGCCGCACAGCGCGAGGCCAGCGAACTGGCCTTTGCCGACAGCGAGTTCGAGGCCCGGCAGACCCGCGTGCGCAACGCCATGGACGAGGCCGGTCTGGATGCGCTGCTGCTGACGGACCCGGCCGACATCTACTACCTGACCGGCTACAACACCTTCGAGGTATCGGTGCACGCTTGCCTGGTCTGCTCACCCGAGCGGCTGACGCTGCAGGTGCCTTCCATCGAGACCGGGCCGGCGGTGGTCACCGCGCGGGTAGACGAACTGCTGGGCTACCGCTGGGAGGGAATCGGCGAGGTAATCGAGCCGCTGGCCGACACCTTGGCGCCGTTTCGCGCCATCGGCCTGGACCTGTACGGGGCAGGGCTGCGACACGGCGTGCTGCGCGAACTCCAGGCGCGGCTGGGCGCCGAGCGTTTTCGCGACGACGGCGGCGAGCTGCTCGACCGCATTCGTATCGTCAAGAGCGAAGCGGAGCTCGGCTGCCTGCGCGAAAGCGCCCGTATCACCTCGCTGGGGCTGAAGGCGGCTGCCCGGGTTGCCGCCATCGGCATGCTGGATGGCGACGTGGCCGCCGAGGGCGCACGCGCCATGCTGGCCGCTGGCAGCGAGTTCATGAGCATGCAGCCCATTGTCACCGTCGGGCCTCGCAGCAGTGTGATTCACCTGAACCACCAGCGCCATCGCATCGCCCCCGGCGAGCCGGTCTTCATGGAGTTCGGCGCCGCCTACCGGCGCTATACCGCACCGATGATGAAGACACTCGTCGCGGGCACGCCCAGTCAGGAGATGCTGATGACGGCGGAACTCTGTCGTGACCTGTTCGAGGCGCTCAGGGTGAAGATGCGCCCCGGCAATACGTTCGACGATGCCGCGCGGGCCGCCGCGGCGGTGCTTGCGCCTCACACCGAACGGGTCTTCTTCTCGGGGGTCTTCGGTTACGCCGTGGGGGCGCAGTTTCCACCCAGCTGGGTGGAGGGGAGCGGTTATATCGCGTGCGGCCAGCAGCGCGAGTTCGAGGCCGACATGGTCTTCCATCTGCCGCTGTGCCTGCGCATACCCGGCCAGTGGGGCATCGGTCTCAGCGACACCGTACGCGTTACGCCGCAGGGGGCCGAGCCCCTGACCGATAACGACTGGCAGCTCGAGAGCGGTGTGCTCTGAACGGGAGAGGCGCCGTACGAGCGCTATACTCAAGGAGGCACACGGCGCGCCAGTCGTTTGGTGTTTCGCCGATGAATGCCTCAACCGAGTGAAGGAGGACGCCATGACTCAGACCGTAACGGCGACCTATCAGGACCTGATGAAGGCAGCGAATGCCTACGACGAGCTGGTTTCGGAGGGCTTCCCGCGGGAGAAGCTCTATTTCGACAAGGAGGCCAGCCAGATCAAGGTGATCGTGCCGGACGACTCCAAGCCTGAAGCGGAAAAGATTCTCAGCCGCCATCAGCCGGACGACCTCTGGGCACGTCCCTACGAAGCCCATTGAGCGCTGAGCTGGATGCGCCGGGCCGGCCAGGCGACTCTCGGCGAGATGATTCTCAGCGGTGGGCTTGGTCCTTGGCCTGGTCATCCAGCTCGCTGGCCCGGCGATACGCGGGGCGGCTGCTGACCCGCGCCCAGTAGTCGGCAAAGGCAGGGCAGGGGCCCAGGCCACCGTATTTCAGCCCCCAGCCGATATGCGCGCCGAGATAGACATCCGCGGCGGTGAACTGGGGGCCGGCAATGTACTCGTGTTCGCTGACGGCGATCTCCAGCGTATCCAGCACGGCTTCGATACTGCCGTAGCCGACCCGGCCCTGCTGATCGACGTTGGGCTCCATGCCCAGGTCGCGATCCGTCATGGCGGCCTCTAGCGGCCCGGCGGCAAAGAACAGCCAGCGGTAGTAGGGGCCGCGCTCGGTCAGCGGCGGCGCCAGGCCCGCTTCCGGGAAAGCATCGGCCAGGTAGGCGCAGATGGCGGCGCACTCGGTCACGACCGTTTCGCCGTGACGTATGGCCGGGACCTTGCCCATGGGATTGATGGCCAGAAAGGCGGGCGACTTCATGGCGGAGCCGAACTCGATCACTTCCGTACGATAAGGCGCACCGATCTCCTCCAGCATCCAGCGGGCAATGCGCCCCCGCGAGACGGGGTTGGTATAGAGGATAAGGGAATCCGACATGGCAGTGTTCTCCTTGGGCTCTCCCCAAGATAGCAGTTAGCCGAGTTAATGTAAGCGGACGGTTAAACGCAAGCTCAGACGGGGTCGAGCAGGCGCGGCCCGGCACCCTCCTCGGCCAGCTCGTCCTCGGGATTGCGCAGCGGACACTCCACCATCGACAGGCAGCCGCAGCCAATGCAGTGGTCGAGCTGGTCGCGCAGTTGGGTGAGCCGCACGATCCTGTCGTCGAGCGCCTGGCGCCAGCTCGCCGATAGCTTTTGCCAGTCGGCGGCGGTCGGCGCGCGGGATTCCGGCAGTGCCTCGAAGGCAGCGCGAATCTCGCCCAGGGTGATGCCGGTGCGCTGAGCGACCTTGATGATTGCCACGCGGCGCAATACGTCGCGCGAGAAGCGTCGCTGGTTGCCTGCGTTGCGTCGGCTTCTGATCAACCCCTTGGCTTCGTAGAAATGAATGGCGGAAACGGCCAGCCCGCTGCGCTGGGCGACCTCTCCGACGCTGAGTTCGCGATGCAGCAGCGCGGGACCCTTGCGTTTGCCCGAGGTCTTTCGGGGTGTGCTCGAAACATCGCAGGGGGTGGAGTCGCTCATCGTCGCAGTGCCTCGTCAGTTATTTCTTTTAAATAATTTATCAGCTTCATTGATATAAACGATCAGGAAGTTTGATTGTGCATTCTTCCGCGATGCTCGTATGGTTTTCGCTTCCTTTTTTCGTCGTGTCGACCATCAAGACTTCACGAAACTCTTGACCTCAATCTAAGTTTAGGTTTTAGCCTGCTTCCTGTCATTCGATCGAACCCTGCTTGATACAAATTTTTCTTAAGTATTCTTGACGATGGAGTTGTCATGTTCCGTTACTTCGAGAGATTGGTGAACCCCTACCCTTCAGGGCAGGCCGGTACTCCACCCAAGGGACTATTCAAGTTCATCCTGCACTTCTCGCGTCCAGTGCTGCCGCTGCTGCTGGCCATGTCGCTGGTCACCGCCATGGTCTCGGCGGCCGAGGTGGTGTTCTTCGGCTACATGGGCGAACTGGTGGACTGGCTGGCCAATGCCGAACGCGAAGGCTTCTTCGCCGAGTACGGCTGGCGCCTGGCGGGCATGGCGGCGCTGGTGGTGGTGGGCCTGCCGCTGCTGGTTCTGCTGCAGTCGCTGCTCTCGCACCAGGGCATCTTCGGCAACTACCCGATGCTTGGGCGCTGGCTGGCGCACCGTCACATGCTGAGCCAGAGCCTGGCCTTCTATCAGGACGAATTCGCCGGTCGCGTATCGCAGAAGGTGATGCAGACGGCGCTGGCGATTCGCGAGACGGTCACCAAACTGCTGGGCCTGATGGTCTACGTGATGGTCTACTTCATCGGTGCCATGTGGCTGATGGGCGGTGCCGAACCCTGGCTGATGCTGCCGCTGGTGGCGTGGCTGGTGGGCTACGGCACGATCATGTGGGTCTTCGTGCCGCGGCTGCGCCGGGTCTCCATGGAGCAGGCTGACGCCCGCGCACGCATGACCGGACGTATCGTCGACAGCTACAGCAACATCCAGACCATCAAGCTGTTCGCCGATACCCAGCGCGAGCAGGCCTACGCCCGCGACGCCATGGAGAAGTTTATGGTCACGGTGCATCGGCAGATGCGCCTGGCCACGCTGCTCTCCGTGTCCCTGACGGTACTCAACTCCCTGCTGCTGGCCAGCGTGGCTGCCATTGCCATCGGTGCCTGGTATTTCCAGGCCATGTCACTCGGCGCCATTGCCGTGGCCATCGCCCTGGTCATGCGCATTCGCTTCATGTCCGACTGGATCATGTGGGAGGTGGCGGGGCTGTTCGAGAACATCGGTACGGTGCAGGACGGTATCAATACCATCGCCCGTGAGCCTACGGTGAAGGATCTGCCCGGCGCGGCGGTGCTCAGCGTGCCCCGCGGCGAGATCCGCTTCGAAGCGCTGCGCTTCGGCTACGACCGGCCCGACGGCGCGCAGGCCCGCGTTTTCGACGGCATGAGCCTGACCGTGGCGCCGGGCGAGAAGGTCGGGCTGATCGGCCGCTCCGGCGCCGGCAAGTCGACCCTGGCCAACCTGCTGCTGCGCTTCTACGACCTGGAAAGTGGACGCATCCTGATCGATGGGCAGGACATCGCCGAGGTCAGCCAGGAGTCGCTGCGGCGCAAGATCGGCATGGTGACCCAGGACACCTCGCTGCTGCACCGCTCGGTGCGCGATAACATCCGCTACGGCAGTCCCGAGGCCACCGACGAGCAGGTGCTAGAAGCCGTACGCCGGGCCCATGCAGAGTTCATCTTCGAGCTGGTCGACCACAAGGGGCGGCGCGGCCTGGATGCCCACGTCGGCGAGCGCGGCGTCAAGCTTTCCGGCGGCCAGCGTCAGCGCATCGCCATCGCCCGGGTGCTGCTCAAGAATGCGCCGATCCTAGTGCTCGACGAGGCCACTTCAGCGCTCGATTCCGAAGTCGAAGCGGCCATTCAGGAGCAACTCGACACCCTGATGGTGGGCAAGACGGTCATCGCCATCGCGCACCGGCTGTCGACCATCGCCATGCTCGATCGACTCATCGTCATCGACGAGGGACGCATCGTCGAGAGCGGTACCCATCGGGAGCTGCTGGCGCTCGATGGCCTCTACGCCTCGCTGTGGCGGCGCCAGTCCGGCGGTTTCCTGGGGCTGGACACCGAAGAGAGCGAGCGGCAGGAAAGCCCGTTGAACGCGGAGTCGTGAGCCGGGCACAACCATAGGCAATGAAGGAGGGGTGAACATGCAAGGCGTGGAACGAGAAGCCATCAACCCGCGGGGCGTGCCCAATACCCTGCAGTACGGCTTCAGCCAGGCGGTGATGGTCAAGGGTGGCTACCGTGTGCATCTCTCGGGGCAGGTGGGGGTCGACGCCCACGAGTGCCTGGTCGGCCCCGATCTGGAGGGGCAGACCTTTGCCGCACTGGACAACATTGAGGCGATTCTCGGCACGTTGGGCGGTGACCTGTCCCACGTGGTGATGCTGCGCATCTATATCGCCGAGCCCGCTCGCTACGACCAGGAAGGAGTGGTACAGGCACTGCGCTCGCGCTTTCCCAAGTCGCCACCGGCCTCTTCCTGGGTGATCGTCAGCGGTCTTTCCGAACCGGAATGGCTGATCGAGATAGAGGCCGAGGCGGTGCTGCCGGAACTGCCCTGAAGCGATACCGGAAGCTGCCTGAGCCAGACGCTATGCCAGCGCCTGCTCCTCTTTCGCCGGTGCGGTGTGGGCAGGCGGCTGCCAGGCATCCCCGGCTGGCTCCATGGTGATGCGCATGCGTTCGACCACGAAGTCGACGAAGGTGCGCACCTTGGGCGAGACCAGGCTGCCGCCGGGGAAGACGGCGTTGAGCTCGACCTCGGGGCCCTCCCAGCCTTCGAGAATACGCCGCGGGCGGCGCGACTCGGGGCTCATGCAGGTGACGAACTCGTTGGCCAGCATGATGCCCTGGCCGTCCTCGAGCATGCCGCGCAGGGCGAAGGGGTCGTTGGCGATGGCGATGGGGTCGACCTCCACCTCCACGGCTTGCTGGCTCTCGCTGTGGTGCAGCTGCCAGACGTAGCGTTGGCCGCGCTGCTCCATGGCCTTGGCCAGCACGGGGTGGGCGGCCAGCTCCGCCGGCTCGCGGGGTTCGCCATGTCGCGCGAGGTAGGCCTCGCTGGCATAGACGTAGGAGTGAAAGCGGGCCAGGCGGCGCGCCACCAGGCTGGAGTCGGGCAGAGAACCGACCCGTAGCGCGACATCGATCTGGTTGGCGACCAGATCCAGGCGCTCATTGGAGAGCACCAGCTCGATGCGCACCTGGGGATAGAGCTGCCGGAAGTCCCGCACCAGGATCGAGGTGAACTCGGTGCACATGGTGAAGGGCGCGGTGACCCTGAGCCAGCCGCGGGGGCTCTCTTCGAGATGGTGCACCGCTTTTTCCGCCTCGCCCAGGTCGCGGGCGATGCGGTTGCAGTAATCGAAGTAGATGGCACCCGCCTCGGTCAGGCTCAGATTGCGGGTGGTGCGGTGCAGCAGCCGAGCGCCGAGGCGCCGCTCCAGGTCCTGCACCTTGCGGCTCACCGTGGTCTTGCCAAGACGAAGCTGTTTGGCGGCGGAGCTGAAGCTGCCCTGTTCCACGACCTTGGCAAAGATCAGGGCGTCGTTGAGGTCTTGCAGCATGGTCGTATTCCTGTGCCGTGCGCAGTGCCTGAAGAACCCCGTTTCAGGGTAAGCACCGTGTCAGGGGAAATACTGCAGAAGGGCAAGAACGGTTGCACGGAGACTGTCCCGCCAAAGGGACAGTATTTCCCTGCTGGCCCGACTAATCAAGTGCCCGGTAACACTATAAGGTGGCGGTTTGCGAAGTTTGCCGTCGATTAATCACGCCACCGAACGACATTAATAAGTCAGAAAAGACAGAGGCAAAGAACTAGCGGCAAAGAATAGAGGCCAGGCTGAGTAAATGGCGTGGCGAACTTCGCGTTGGTCAATGGGAGAGGGAGTATCAATGAACGTCCACAAGATGTTCGAGAGTCGAGGGGGCCGGCGCCTGCTCATGGCTACCGCCATGCTTGCCGGTATTGTCGTGCTGACAGGATGCGAGAGCCAGGCCGATACCCAGGCCGGCGCCGAACAAGGGCCGCCACCGCCGCAGGTCAGCGTGGCTCAGGTACTGATCGAAGACGTGGAGTTGTGGGACGCCTTCACCGGCCGTATCGAGGCGGTGGAGACGGTGGACCTGCGACCGCGCGTGTCCGGCTACATTGAGAGCGTCAACTATACCGAGGGTGAGAAGGTCGAGAAGGGCGACGTGCTGTTCGTCATCGACCCGCGTCCCTACCGAGCTGAGCTGGAGCGGGCCGAGGCCGAGCTGCAGCGAGCCCGAGCCCGTGCCGAACTGGCGCGCAGCGAAGCCGCCCGGGCCGAGGCGCTGTCACAGAGCCGCTCGATCTCCCGTGAGGAACTGGACCAGCGGCGTTCAGCGGCGGCCACCGCCGAGGCCGACATTCTCGCCGCCCAGGCCATTGCCCAGACGGCCCGACTCAACATGGAGTTCACCGAAGTGCGTGCGCCCATTTCCGGGCGTGCCGGCAGGGCGCTGGTCACCTCGGGCAATTTGGTTTCCGAAGCCACGCCGCTGACCAGCATCGTCGCCCTGGATCGGGTCCACGTGCACTTCCACAGCGACGAGCGGGCCTACCTGCACTACGACGCCCTGGCGCGCAACGGCGGGCAGTTCAGCCTGCGCGACGGCGGCGTTCCGGTGCGTGTGGGTCTGGCCAGCGACGAGGACTACCCCTACCGCGGCGAGGTCGACTTCATCGACAACCGTCTCGATGCCGACACCGGCACCATCCTGACCCGTGCCGTGCTCGACAACGGCGAGGGGCGCTTTGCTCCCGGCATGTATGCCCGCGTTCAGCTACTGGCGGGCAGCGCTGAGGGAACTCTGCTGATCGACGACAAGGCAGTGCTCACCGACCAGGACCGCAAGTACGTCTATGTGGTCGACGAGGGCCGCGCCATGCGTCGCGATGTGCAGCTCGGGCGCATAGTCGACGGCTTGCGGGTGGTGACGGCGGGTCTCGAGCCCAGCGACCAAGTGGTGGTGAACGGTGCCCAGCGTATCTTCTTCCCGGGCATGCCGGTGGCGGCGGAGAGTGTCGACATGCGCGGCTCGGGCGCGGCTTCCGGCGAGTATGCTGCCGTGCGCTGAGCCGACCACTGCCCAGCACGACTCCAGATAACCATAACCCCTGACTTGTACGGGGCGGACCACGCGTCCGTCCCGTAAGGGAGTCTTGTCATGAATTTTGCCAAGTTCTTCGTCGACCGGCCTATCTTCGCCGCGGTGCTGTCGATTCTGATCTTCATCGCCGGGGCGATCACCATCCCGCTGCTGCCGGTCAGCGAATACCCCGACGTAGTGCCGCCCACCGTACAGGTGCGTGCCGTCTATCCCGGCGCCAACCCCAGCGAGATCGCCGACACGGTGGCCACGCCGCTGGAGGAGGCCATCACCGGGGTCGAGAACCTGATGTACATGAAGTCGGTGGCCGGCTCCGACGGGGTACTGGCGCTGACGCTGACCTTCCGTCCCGGGACCGACCCGGACGAGGCCCAGGTGCAGGTGCAGAACCGGGTCAGCCAGGCCCTGGCGCGGCTGCCCGAGGCGGTGCGCCGCCAGGGCGTGACCACCGACAAGCAGTCGCCCGATCTGACTATGGTGCCGCAGCTGATCTCGCCGGACGGCCGCTACGACAGCACCTATCTGCGCAACTACGCAGCGCTGCACGTGCGCGACGAGCTGGCGCGGCTCGAGGGGGTGGGGCAGGCGATGCTGTTCGGTGCCGGCGACTACGCCATGCGCGTGTGGATCGACCCCGACCGCGCCGCCGCGCGCGGGCTCACCGCCGGCGACATCATCGCCGCGATCCGCGAGCAGAACGTGCAGGTCTCGGCCGGTCAGCTCGGCGCGCCGCCGACGCCGCAGTCGTCCGACTTCCTGGTTTCGATCAACGCCCAGGGGCGTCTGACCACCGAGGAGGAGTTCGGCAACATCGTGGTCAGGGCCGGCAGCGGTGGCCAGATCACCTACCTCTCCGACGTCGCCCGCGTCGAACTCGGCGCCGCCGAGTATTCGCTGCGGGCACTGCTCGACAACCAGCAGGCGGTGGCCATCGGTATCTTCCAGGCGCCCGGCTCCAATGCCATCGCGCTCTCCGATGCGGTGCGCGACAAGATGGAGGAGCTGTCCCAGCACTTCCCCGAAGGCGTGGAGTACACCATCGTCTACGACCCCACGGTATTCGTGCGCGACTCGATAAAATCGGTAATCAAGACCCTGCTCGAAGCGGTGCTGCTGGTGGTGCTGGTGGTCACGCTGTTCCTGCAGACCTGGCGCGCTTCGGTGATCCCCCTGCTGGCGGTGCCGGTGTCGATCGTCGGTACCTTCGCCGTGCTCTATCTGCTCGGCTTCTCGATCAATACCCTGACTCTGTTCGGCCTGGTGCTGGCCATCGGCATCGTGGTCGACGACGCCATCGTGGTGGTGGAGAACGTCGAGCGCAACATTGAGGAGGGGCTCGCCCCGCTGGCGGCGGCGCATCAGGCCATGCGCGAGGTAAGCGGGCCGATCATCGCCATCTCGGTGGTGCTGTGCGCGGTATTCATCCCGATGGCTTTCCTCGAGGGCGTCACCGGGCAGTTCTATCGCCAGTTCGCGGTGACCATCGCCATCTCCACGGTGATCTCGGCGATCAATTCGCTGACCCTGTCGCCGGCGCTGGCGGCGCTGCTGCTCAAGCCCCACGACGCGCCCAAGGACCGCCTGTCGCGGCTGATCGATTTCCTGTTCGGCTGGCTGTTCCGCCCCTTCAACCGCTTCTTCAACACCAGCTCCAAGGGCTACCAGGGCGGCGTGGCGCGCAGCCTGCGTCGACGCGGCGCGGTATTCGCCGTCTACGCGCTGCTGCTGGCGGGTACCGGGGTGATGTTCCAGACGGTGCCGGGCGGCTTCATTCCGACCCAGGACAAGATGTACTTGATCGGCGGGGCCAGGCTGCCCGAGGGCGCTTCCCTCGACCGCACCGAGGCGGTGATCCGGCGTATGACCGAGATCGCTCTGGAGACGGAGGGGGTCGAGGCAGCGGTGGCTTTCCCCGGGCTCAATCCGCTGCAGTTCACCAATACACCCAACTCCGGCACGGTGTTCTTCGGTCTCAAGCCTTTCGAGTCGCGCAAGCGCAGCGCCGAGGAGATCACTGCCGAGCTCAACGGCAAGTTCGCGGCGCTGCAGGAGGCCTTCACCTTTGCCTTCATGCCGCCGGCGATCCTCGGGCTCGGCTCCGGCTCGGGTTTCTCGTTGTTCATTCAGGATCGCGCCAATCTGGGCTACGGTGAGCTGCAGCAGGCGGTGGACGGCTTCAGCGGTGCGCTGATGCAGGCGCCGGGCATGGGCTATCCGATCACTTCCTACCAGTCCAACGTGCCGCAGCTCGACCTGCACGTCGACCGGGTCAAGGCCAAGACCCAGGGCGTGGCGCTGACCGACCTGTTCGAGACCCTGCAGGTTTACCTCGGCTCGGTCTACGTCAACGACTTCAACCGCTTCGGACGTACCTGGCAGGTGATGGCCCAGGCCGACGGCGACTTCCGCATGGACGTGGCCAACATCGAGCGCCTGCGCACCCGCAACGAGCATGGCGAGATGGTGCCCATCGGTAGCATGATCCGCGTCGACCGCACCTTCGGCCCCGACCCGGTGATCCGCTACAACGGCTACCCGGCGGCAGACCTGATGGGCGAGGCCGACCCACGGGTGCTGTCGTCGAGCCAGGCCATCCAGGTGGTGGAGCAACTGGCCGCGGGAGTGCTGCCGGCCGGCATGTCGTTCGAGTGGACCGACCTGAGCTATCAGCAGGTCAACCAGGGCGGGGCGGCGCTGGTGGTGTTCCCGCTGGCCATCCTGCTGGTGTTCCTGGCGCTGGCCGCGCTCTACGAGAGCTGGACGCTGCCGCTAGCGGTGATCCTGATCGTGCCGATGTGCATGCTCTCGGCGCTGATCGGCGTGAAGCTCACCGGTGGCGACAACAACATCTTCGTCCAGGTGGGGCTGGTGGTGTTGATCGGCCTGGCGTGCAAGAACGCCATCCTGATCGTCGAGTTCGCCCGCGAGCTGGAAATGCAGGGCCGCGGCATCGTCGAGGCAGCGCTGGAGGCGTGCCGCCTGCGCCTGCGTCCGATCATCATGACCTCGATCACCTTCACCGCGGCGGTGGTGCCGCTGATGCTGGCCGGCGGTGCCGGCGCCGAGGTGCGCCAGGCGCTGGGTACGGCGGTGTTCGCCGGCATGCTCGGCGTGACCCTGTTCGGCCTGTTCCTGACCCCGGTGTTCTACGTCGCCCTGCGCAAGCTGGTCTCGCGCGGGCAGGCCGAACCCCGTGACGCGCAGCCTGTGGAGGGCGCCTACCATGCCTGATCTGGCCAACCCCATGAGAGTCATGCGTAACCTGATGCCGTTGCCGCTCGCCCTGGTGCTGGCCGCCTGTGCGGTGGGGCCCGACTACCGCGCGCCGGCGCTGGTCGAGCCCGCCGCCCTTGTGCGCGCCGAGGCCGAGCTGGTGACGTCCGAGGCGGTCGAGCGCGACTTCTGGCACGGCTTCGACGACCCGCTGCTGAGCGAGCTGGTCGAGGAGGCCTTCGACGCCAACCACGACCTGCGCATCGCCCTGGCCCGCCATGACCGCAGCCTGGCGCTGCTGCGCCAGTCGCGCCGCGACCTGGCACCCAGCGTCACCGCCCAGGGCGGCGCTGCGCACCAGCGTGCCAGCGCCGATCAGATGCCCCAGGCGACGCGCTCCCAGCGCGACTTCGAAAGCTACGACGCCAGTGTCGCCGCGCTGTGGGAGCTCGACTTCTTCGGCCGCGTGCGGCGCGCCGTGGAGGCCCAGCAGGCCGAAGCAGAGGCCTCGGGCGCCGATGTGCGCGCCATGCAGGTGGTGGTGGTCGGCGAGCTGGTCGATCAGTACATGCGCCTGCGCGGATTGCAGGAGCAGCTGCGCGTGGCCGAGGCCAACGCCGACTACCAGCGGGAATCGCTGGCCTTGGTCGACGCGCGGCTGGAGGCGGGGCGCGGCACCGAGTTCGACAGTGTGCGCGCTCGGGCGCAGCTCGAAAGCACGCTGTCGCGGATTCCGGCCATTGAAGGCGAGATCGCCGCCATCACTCATCGCTTGGCGGTGCTGACCGGGCGCGAGCCCGGCGCGCTGATCG